>JAKARG010000129.1 GCA_021819345.1 Actinomycetes bacterium
CGGGGTGGCGCTGCGATGCTGCCTCGAAGGTCGGGGCGAACATCCGGCACGGCCCGCACCACGCGGCCCAGAAGTCGACCAGGACGATCCCCTCGGAGGCGGTCAGCTGGTCGAAGCTCGTCTCGGTTGCTGCGACGGTTGCCATTCGGAGGCTCCTTGCTCTTTGGTCTCCCGGAGCAAAACGTTGATACCCCCATGGGTATTCCGGGAGGACACCGCCCGAGGGTGGCGGTCGCCCTCCTGGAGGGCCTGGCGGCAGGTGAGAGGACTGCTCCGGCCCGGAGCCCAGGGGTAGCTGCGGCACCGGCGACGATCCACTGAGGCGAGCGTCACCAGCGCCACTACGAAGACCCTCTACGGGCGCCTGGCTCCTCTCGGGCTCCGGCCTGGTTGTCCACGGCGGGACCAGTGCCGACGGCGACGGGCTCGACCGGGCCGGCCGGGCCGGCATGCCGGTCGACTGGCAGCCACAGGCAGAAAGCCGCTCCGTGCCCGGGCAGGTTGGCCGCCACCAGCTCGCCCCCATGGGCTCGGGCGATGGCGCGGGCGATGGCCAGGCCGAGGCCGGACCCGCCTGAGCGACGGGACCGCGACGGGTCCACCCGCACGAAGCGGTCGAAGATCCGGGTCAGGTCTTCGGGAGGTATCCCCGGCCCTTCGTCGGAGACCTCGACACTGGCCCAGGGGCCCTGCGAGCCGATCCTCACCGTCGCAGTGGTTCCGGGTGGGGTGTGGCCCCGCACGTTGGAGAGCAGGTTGTCCACCACCTGTCTCACCCTGAGCCGGTCGCCGACCAGCTCGACCGGCCCCGACGCGTGGACCTCCACCGCTCTGTCCGGGTCGACGGCCCGGCAGGCACTGACTGCCTCGGTGACCACGTCGACCAGCTCGAAGCCGGCGAGGTCGAGGGGCCGTCCCTCGTCCAGGCGGGCGAGCAGCAGGAGCTCGTCGACGAGCGTGGACATCCTCGAGGTCTCGACCCCGATGCTCGCCGCCGCTCGTGCGGCGACCGCAGGGTCCTCGGCGAGGGCCCGGTCGAGCAGCTGGGAGTACGCGGAGACGGCGGCGAGAGGGGTGCGCAGCTCGTGGGAGGCGTCGCCCACGAAGCGCCGCAGGCGCGCTTCGGAGCGCCGCAGGTCGGCCTCGCTGGCCTCCCTCGCCGCCAGCGCGGCCTGGATCCGGTCGAGCATCGTGTTGAAGGCCGCGGCGACCCGACCCACCTCCGTCGGAGCGGCACCCCCCGGTGCGCGCTGAGCGATGTCGCCCGCCGCGATCAGCGCCGCGGTCCGGCCGATCTCGGCGAGCGGGCGCATGCTCCGGCGCACCAGCGCCCAGCCGATCACGAGCGCCGGCAGGAGGGCGAGCGCGCCGAGCCCCACCTCGACGGCGAGGAGGTGCCGGAGGGTGCGGTCGAGGTTGCCGAGGGGGAGGGCGACGAGCAGCTCGCGCCCGTCGGCGAGCCGGGTCGAGAGGAGCCTGAACCCCGACCCCCCCGGCACGCTGGCGGCGGCGTCGACGATGACCGGCCCCCCGGGGGGAGGGCCACTCGGCGCTGCAGAGGTGAGCCTGGGGGGGATGCGGCATCCGACTCGGTGCCCGCCGGCGTCCACGGCGGAGACGGTGAGCAGCGGCTGGCCGCTGCGGCTGCGGAGCTGGACGAAGGCACCAGGGGCTACGGCGCCGACCGTGGCCGCCGACGGAGCGGTCGGTCCGGTGAGGAGCGCGCCGAGCGCAGTCGCGTCGGCGTGCAGCGACTGCGACAGCTGGCCCATCAGGTAGGAGCGCAGCGCGACGTAGGTCAGCGCACCGGTGGCCGCCAAGGCGATCAGCACCACTGCCGCGACCGATGCCAGCAGGCGGGCCCGGAGGTTCATCCGGGCCCCGGGTCGACGTCGGGCTCTCGCATCACGTAGCCGACCATTCGGATCGTGTGGATGAGAGGCGGCCCCGGCTCCAGGCGCTTGCGGAGGTAGCTCACGTAGGTCTCGACCACGCTTCCGTCCCCGCCGAAGTCGTAGTGCCAGACGTGCTCGAGGATCTGGCTCTTGGACAGGACCCTTCGCGGGTTGCGCATGAACATCCGCAAGAGGGCGAACTGCGTAGCGCTCAGGGCGAGCGGTCGGTCGCCCCGCCACGCCTCGTGGCTGGCTTCGTCGAGCACGAGGTCGGCGAAGGTGAGCCTCGTGGCCGGGGTCGAGCCGGCGGGGTCCGTCCGTCGGAGGATCGCCCGAGCCCGAGCGACCACCTCGGACAGCGAGAACGGCTTCACCAGGTAGTCGTCTGCGCCGGCCGAGAGCCCGGCCACCCGGTCGCCGACCGCGTCACGGGCGGTGAGGAGGAGCACCGGTGTGCGCAGACCGTCGCGCCTCAGCCGCTCCACGACGCCGAGGCCGTCGAGGTCGGGGAGCATCACGTCGAGCACGATCAGGTCGGGGGACCACTCTGCGGCGGCGCGTAGCGCTGCTCGGCCGGTGGTCGCCTCGGAGACCTCGAAGCCTTCGTAGCGCATGGTGGTGGCGACCGCGTCGACGATGGAGGGCTCGTCGTCGACGACGAGGACCCGCTGGGGCGATTGGTCCGAGGGCACGGTGCCGATGGTGCGCTCGGTACCTGAGAGCCGGCTGTGAGCCGGCCCCGACGCTCCCGGGCTCGTGTCGCGTCCGCAGGGATTCATCCAGGAGGCTCCCAGGGGGTGCTCAGGGTCGGTGTCGAGAGTGCTCACCGGAGACGGGATCCTCCGGGTCGGTCCGGAGGCAAACGGCTCCAGCATCCGACAACCCCGATCGAACCGATCGGACTACCACTAGGAGCAGATGTGATGCGGATCCCCAGTTCCATCGTCAAGGTTGCCGCCGGCGGCGCTCTCGCCGCCGGTCTGTTCGCCGGGGGCTACGGCCTCGCGTCGGCTGCTACCACCGTAGCGAGCACCGGTGCGACGACTGCAGCAGTCCAGCCTCAGGTGGTGAGGCTCCAGGCGACGAGCAAGACCCCGGCCACCACCGGTCCCTGCGCCAAGGCGGCGAGCGGCTCGAGCGGCTCGACCTCGACGACCAGCTTCGGCTGAGCCGTCCGGCTGAGCCGCCCCGGCGACCGCTCCCGACCGCCCGATCTCGAGGCACCCACCTCGGTGGGACTGCGCCTCGCGGTCGGGCGGGCAGCGGTCGGGCGGCTCGCAGTCGGGCGGGCAGTGGTCGGTCCGGCAGCGGTCGGGCGGGCAGCGGTGGGACTGCGCCTCCCGGTCGAGCGGGCAGTGGTCGGGCGGGAAGCGGTCTCTGCGCGCCGGCTCGGCTCCGCGGTAGTCCTGCGCCGAGCGGGCCGATCGGCGCCCCACGCCTACTTTTGAGCCGGAGAGCCGGGCTTCACCCAGACCGAGACGTGCGAGCGGCTCTCGGCGCCGAAGGGGGAGCGCTGCCAGTCGGACCAGCGGTCCTCCAGGTCCAAGCCGGCCAGCCGGGCCATCAGGTCCAGCTCCGAGGGCCATACGTAGCGGAAGGGGGTCGCCGACTCGCGCAACCCGGCGGACCCGGCGACGAAGTGGTGGGAGACTGCGAGCTGGCCGACCAGGTCCACGTAGCGGTCGTAGCCGACATATCCCGGTGCGTGGGCGAACACCCTGGCGTCCTCGCCCGGAGGCAGCCGGCGCAGGTCGGGCACGCCGACCTCGACCACGAAGCGTCCCCCTGGCTCCAGGTGGGCTGCGGCGTTGGCGAAGCACGCCACCTGCTCGTCCTGGCCGGTCAGGTTCCCGATCGTGTTGAACACCAGGTAGACGAGGGCGAAGCGTCCCGGCGCCCGGGTGGTCGTCATGTCCCCGAGCGTCACCGCGATCCTCTCGCCGCCGGGCTTGGCGACCAGGCGCTCGACCATCGCCGCCGACAGGTCGATCCCCGAGACGGGGATCCCCCGGGCCGCCAGCGGTATCGCCAGCCGACCGGTGCCGATCGCCAGCTCGAGGGCTTCCCCACCCCCGGCCAAGCCGGCCAGCAGCTCCACCGCCGGGCCGACGACCTCCGGAGCGAACATGTCCTCGTGGTCGGCGTCGTAGACCGCCGCGACCTCCTCGCCGAAGTGGTCCTCGGACACCCCGACATCCTGGCGCGTTCCGAGGGCGGGATCGGCTCGGCCCGGAGCCGGCACCTTCATCCCCCGGCGATCGCCCCGAGGACCACGAACGGCTCGGTGCCGCCGAGGACCGCCTCTGGCAGAGTTGTATCGGGCGGGTCGTGGGAGAGGTCCCGCTCGCAGGCGAAGTAGCGCACGAAGGCTCGGCGCTGGCCGCTGCGGGCGTCGCGGATCGCACCGACGAGCACCGGGTGGGCGGCTTCCAGGGCGTCGAGCAGCTGACAGACGCTCGGCGTGCCGGCCAGCTCGAGGTGGACCTCACGGTCGCAGCGAGCGAGGGTGGACAGCTGCGAGGGAAGCACGACACGGATCACCTCGGTGCCGACCCGGCGCCGGCCCCCCGCAGCACGCCGGCCCCCCGCAGCACGCCGGCCGCTCCCCGCATCTCGGCCGCTCCCCGCACCTCGGCCGCGCCCCGCACCTCGGCCGTTCGCAGCACCTCGGCCGCTCGCAGCACCGGCCGCGTCACGCCAGGGTCTGCGCCTCGACCGAGAGGACCGAGGGGAGGTCGGTCGCAAGAGCGCTCCAGCTCTCCCCGGAGTCGGCGGAAGCGAAGACCGTTCCTCCGGTGGTCCCGAAGTACACCCCGCAGGGCTCGAGGGTGTCGAGGCTCATCGCCTCGCGAAGCACGTTCACGTAGCAGTGCTGCTGGGGCAACCCGTCGGTCAGCGGTTCCCACTCGTCGCCACCGGTGCGGCTCCGGTAGACGCGGAGCTTGCCCTCGGGCGGGTAGTGCTCGGAGTCGCTCTTGATCGGCACCACGTAGACGGTCTCCGGCTCGTGGCTGTGAACGCCGATCGGGAAGCCGAAGTCGCTCGGCAGGTTGCCGCTCACCTCTCGCCAGGACCCTCCGGCGTCGTCGCTGCGCATGACGTCCCAGTGCTTTTGCATGTAGAGCACCTCGGGGCGCGACGGGTGCATGGCGATGCGGTGCACGCAGTGGCCGACGTCTGCGTCGGGGTCGGGGATCGTGGTCGAGCTGAGCCCCCGGTTGACCGGCGCCCACGTCGTGCCGGAGTCGTCGCTGCGGAAGACTCCCGCCGCCGAGATCGCGGCGAAGATCCGCGACGGGCGGCTCGGGTCGACCACGACGGTGTGCAGGCACATGCCGCCGGCTCCCGGCGCCCAGGACTCGCCGCTGCCGTGCCGGCGCAGGCCGGAGAGCTCCTCCCAGCCGAGCCCGCCGTCACGGCTGCGGAACAACGCTGCGTCCTCGACTCCGGCGTAGACCGTGTCGGGGTCGGTGGCGGACGGCTCCAGGTGCCAGACGCGCGTGAAGCTCCACGGCCTCGGCGTCCCGTCGTAGTGCTGGTGCACTCCCGGGTCGCCCTCGTAGTCGAAGCGGTTTCCGATCGCCGACCAGGTTCGCCCACCGTCGTCGGAGCGCTGGACCTGCTGGCCGAACCACCCGTTGGAGAGCGAGGCGTAGAGCCGGGAGGGCTCGGAGGGCGCGCCGGCGAGGTGGTAGACGCCCCAACCGCCGAAGCTCGGGCCCTCGATCTGCCACGACCGTCGCGAGCCGTCGGCGGTGAGGACGAAGGCACCCTTGCTCGTGCCGACGAGGAGGCGGACCCCGCTCATCGGGCCGCCTCGGCCGTTGCTCCCCTTCGGTGGTCCGCAGCGCGTCCCGGGTGGCCGGATCCCCGGCCGGGAGACGGGGGCGCCGGGCAAGGATGGTTCATGGCCGCAAGGTAGGTGCCGTGCGGGTGGCCCGCTTCTCCGATCTTGCTGACCCGCTGACGGCGCCGGAGGCACGGGCGGAGGCTGCTCGCAGGGCGAGCGACGGCAGGGCGACCACCACGGGGGGCGTCCAGGAGGGGCAGAAGTCCAGGCGGAGGTCCACGTTCCCGACGGGGCCTCCTCGGCCGACCTCGAGTGGGCCGGCGGCGCCCACCACGGCCAGGCCGGGAAGGAGCTGGGGGCCCGGGCCGGCCGACGCGGGCAGGGCGGAGCCGAGCAGCCACCACCACCCCGCCGGTACTCCGCCGAGGCAGAAGTTCCCCGGCTCGGCGAGGAGCGCCCCGCTGACCGGAGCCCCCCGGGCCACGCGATGCTCGAAGAGGCCGACGTACAACGCCACTGCTCCCCCGAGGGCCTGGAGGGCAGCCGGCGAGATGCCTACGGTGCCGGCCACGACGCTGCCTGGTGGACCGGAGCCCGGGGCGCGCACCGGTCTCGGCGGGCTCTCGGCGAGGAGGTGCGGCAGCCGCCGGAAGGAAGTGGGGCTCACCCCGACGTCGGCACCGAAGCGGCTGGTGAAGCTGCCGAGCGACTCGAAGCCCACCTGGTGGCAGATGTCGACCACCTTGTCGTCGGCCGAGAGGAGGAGCTGCTTGGCGCGCTGGAGCCGCCACGAGGCCAGGTAACGACCCGGGCTCAGACCGAGCTCCCGCTCGAAGAGGTGGGCGAGGTGCCAGGGGCTGTAGGAGACGTGCTCGGCCACATCTGCGAGGCGCACCGGCCGCTCGGCGTTGGCGGCGAGGAACCCGGCCGCTTCGAGGACCTCGCGCCTCGGGCTGCGGGACCTGTTCGGCGCATCCTCCGGCCCGCTGCCCGCATCCTCCTGCCCGCTGCCCGGCCCCGGCATGTCAGCGACGCTACCGCTCGCCCTGGCGTCGGCTCGCAGGTGGGCCAGCCGGTCGGGCCCGCATCTTCAACAGGTCGGGGACCAAGGCGGCGACGACGACGGCCCCGGCGATGGCCGAGAGCCCGCCGACGATCGCCGAGAGCCCAGGGGTGGCGAGGGAGGCGATGAGCCCGGCGCGGGTGTCGCCGAGCTGGGGTATCCCCGCTCCGGCGGCACGCTCCGCGGCGAAGACCCGGCCCCTCAGCGCTTCGGGCGTCGCCTCTTGGACCACGGCGCTGCGCAGGAAGACCGCGGTCGCGTCGCCGGCGCCGGCCACCGCCAGGGCGGCGAAGTCGGCCCAGAACGGGGCCGCCAGGCCGAAGGTAGCGATCCCCGCCCCCCAGAGCGCCCCGCCGGCGAGGATGGCGAGGCCCCGCCGGCCGATCCGGCTGGCCGGGCCGGAGAGCCCGGAGCCGACGACCCCGCCCACCGCGAGGGCGGTGGTCATGAGCCCGAGGGTCTCGGGGTTGCCGCTGAAGCGCGCGGCGTTGATCGCCGGGAACAAGGCGACGGGAACGGCGAGGAAGGCCGCGGTCATGTCGGCGACGAGGGCACCGAGGACCAGCTTCTCGCCGGCGATGAACCGGAAGCCCTCCAACGCCGCGCCGATGCCCCTGGCGGTCCCACCACCTGGCGCAGGGGTGACCCGGACGAGGCGGGCCACTGCGTAGAGCGAGAAGGCGAAGCTCAGCGCGTCGGCGAGGTAGCAGGCCCCGAGCCCCGAGGTGGCGGTGAGGAGACCGGCGAGCGCGGGGCCGACGATCCGGGCGACCTGTACGGCGAGCGCCGTCAGGGCCGTACCGGCTGCGAGCTGGTCGGTGCGCAGCAGGCTCGGTACGAAGCTCCGGCGTGCCGGGACGTTCAGCGCGGCGACGGAGGCCTGGGCGACGACGACCACGTAGAGCAGCCACAGCTGGCCGAGGTGGGCGATCGCCTGGTAGGCGAGGACCGCCGAGAGCGCCGCCTGGGCGCTGGTGCATGCAAGGACCATCGCCCGCCGCTCGACGCGGTCGATCAGCGCTCCGGCGGTGAGCGAGACGGTGACCGTCGGCACGGCCACGGCGAGGCCGATCAGGCCCACGTCGAGCGAGCTGTGGCTGATCAGGAACACCTGGAGCGCCACTGCGTACTGGGTCATCGAGCTGCCGATCGAGGAGAGCCCGGTCCCCACCCAGAGCCGGCGGAAGGGTGGGGACTCCCGCAGCGGCGTGGTGTCGACCGCCAGGCGGCGCAGCAGGGTCCTGCCGTTGCGGGCCACGCGCCTCGACAGTAGGTGGAGAAAGGCGCCGCCGTCCCCGGCTCCGGTCCCTCGGGCGCTCGGGCGGGGCGCCGGGCCGAGGTCTCCCCCCGCTGGCCGTCGGGCGACAGCCCTGGCCGCTCCGGCTGCCGGGACCG
>JAKARG010000130.1 GCA_021819345.1 Actinomycetes bacterium
ACTGATGGCCGCCGACCCCCATGGCAGGATCGTCTGGTTCTCGCCCAAGCCCCAGGCCGACCATGTCCCTTTCGACCTCCAGGTCCAGTCCTACCAAGGCAGTCCAGTCCTCACCTGGTGGGAAGGTCAAGTCACCGACGGCACGGGAAGTGGAATGGGCTACATCGCCGATGCGACCTACCAGGTGATCAAGACCATCCAGGCAGGCAACGGTCTCACCGTCGACCTCCACGAGCTCAACCTCACCCCCAGCGGGAGCGCGCTCATCACCGCCTACAGGACCGCCGAAGCCGACCTCTCCCCGCTGGGTGGACCCCGCCGGGGTCAGGTCTACGCCTGCCAGGCCCAGGAGGTGGACATAGCCTCCGGGAAGCTGCTGTTCAGCTGGGACTCGCTCGCCCATGTGCCGATCGCCGAGACCTACAACACGTTGCCCACGGGGCCCCAGACCGCTCCGTTCGACTATTTCCACATGAACTCCGTTGCCCTCGCCGCCGACGGCAACCTGTTGATCAGCTCCCGCAACACCTGGACCATCTACAAGGTCTCGCGCACGACCGGCGACATCATGTGGCGGCTCGGCGGCAAGCAGTCCGACTTCGAGATCGGACCCGGCGCCCGCTTCTACTGGCAGCACGATGTTCGGGCCCTCTCCGAAGACAAGATGACCATCTTCGACGACGGCGCCTCGCCGGCAGAAGAGCTCCAGTCCCGTGGGCTCCTGCTCGAGCTCGACCTGAGCCGCAAGCTCGCGCGCCTGGTGCGTGCCTACGAGAACCCGGCTCAGCTCCTCGCCGACAACCAGGGGAGCGTGCAGGTGCTGCCCGACGGCCAGGTCTTCGTCGGGTGGGGCAACCAGCCGTATTTCTCGCAGTTCACGCCAGACGGAGAGCTGGTCCTCGACGGTCGCTTTCCCCGGGATATCTTCTCCTACCGCGCCTTCAGCTTTCCCTGGACAGGTCGACCCGGCGGAGCTCCCGAAGCTGCTGTCGAGGCCAACAGCACAGGAGGCGCAACGGTGTACGTGAGCTGGAACGGAGCGACAGAAGTGCACCACTGGGTGGTGCTCACGGGCGACGAGCCGACGTCGCTCGAGCGAGTCGCGGAGGCGCACTGGGCGGGACTGGAGACGGTGGTCACCGTCTGCCGCCCCGGCAAGTACCTCGCCGTCGTCGCCCTCGACGCGGCACGGCACGCGCTCGGTCGCTCCGCTGTGCTCGAAGTGCCGGCGTGAGGATCCCACGCCGAGAGGGTTGGCAGCCCCTCACAGGTCGTCGCCTCCCGCGGCGCAGCGTGCTCGGCGGGCTCCTCGGGCTCGTCGGGGCAGGGCTGGGCCGGACCGCTCTCGACGCTCTACCCGGGCCACCAGGGCACCTCCTCGGGCCTTCGCTCGATCGCGCCGACGATCCGCCCTTCCCGGCGTCGCCACTTCCGGCCGCCCGCAGCACTGTCCGTAGCCGGACCGAGACCATGAGCTTCGTGTCGCGTCCCGACCTGCGCCCGCCGCGCATCTTGATGGACGTCGACCTGCCCACTCAACAGCCCGGTCTCGTAGTCACCGACGTGCACGGCGGTACTGCCCAGCAGGGGCCCCTACTGATCGATCGCAACGGCGAGCTGGTGTGGTTCCATCCGGTGTCGGACGACGGCAGCGCCCACCGGCGGGCACTCAACGTACGCGTCCAGAACTACCTCGGCCAGCCGGTGATCACCTACTTCGAGGGCGCGGTGGTCGATGCGCACGGAGAAGGCGTGTACCGCCTTCTCGACAATCGCTACCGGCTCATCAAGACGGTCGAGGCCCGTCGGGGCATGACCGGCGATCTCCACGAGCTCCTTCTCACCGAAGAAGGTACGGCTCTGTTCACCGTCTACGGTACGGCGAGCGGCGACCTGCGCCCGGTAGGCGGTCCAGAGCGAGGTCTCTACTTCTACGGTGAGGTCCAAGAAGTCGACGTAGCGACCGGTGAGCTCCTGTTCTCGTGGCGTAGCGACCACCACGTCGGCTTCGACGAGTCCTACACGAGGCCGAGCGCGAAGGGGGTCTGGGACTATTTCCACATCAACTCGATCAACGTCGACCCAGATGACGGCAACCTAATAGTGTCCTCGCGCTGTTGCTGGGCTTTCTACAAGATCAACCGCAGAAGTGGAGAGGTGATCTGGCGCCTCGGCGGCAAGGGCAGCGACTTCGCCGTCGATGCCGACGCCCGCTTCGCCTGGCAGCACGACGTGACCCCACTCGGCCGTGGCGTCTACACCATCTTCGACAACGAGGGCGGCCCACCGGGCAAGCCCTCGCGCGGCCTCGTGATCCGCGCGGACGAACGGGCGCGAACTGCATCCCTCGTCGAGCAGTACCTGCACGAACCACCGCTGTACTCGATCGTCCTCGGCAGCGTGCAGACGCTCGGAGCTGGGCACAGGTTCGTTGGATGGGGGACGACGAGCTACTTCACGGAGTACTCGGGCAGCGGTCGCCCAGTCCTCGATGCTCACCTGGAAGGTCGAGGGCTGGAGTCCTATCGGGCGTTCAAGCTCCCGTGGAACGCAGAGCCGACCGAACGTCCCGCTCTCGTGGCCGAGAGCCACGGGGACGTCACGCTGGCCTATGTCAGCTGGAACGGGGCCACGGGGGTTGCCCGCTGGGGCGTCAGTGCCGGTACCAGCGCATCCGGGCTGCATCCGGTCGGCGTGTCCGACCGGATGGGTTTCGAGACCGTGATCACCATCCGGGGCGTCTACTCCCACCTACAGGTGGAGGCCCTCGACGACGCAGGCCGACCGCTGCTCGCTTCGGAGGTGGTGACCACGGAGCCGGGCGGACGATGAGGGCGTGTCGGCTCAGCTCAGAAGCGCCCGTGGCCGGTGGCCACGAGGAACGCGACCCCGGCTCCGACCAGGGCAGCGGCCGCCAGCGCCACCTTGTCCTCGGTCCTCCACTGCACCACCCGGTAAGTGGTGCGGGTGCGGTGCACATTGAACGCCCGCGAGTCCGCGACCAGGGCCATCTGCCCACATCCCCGCAACGAGCCGACCAGGACCGGCACGGTCAACAGCGGTAGCGCCCTCACCATCCTCCGGGCGTACCCGTAGGTCTGCCTCGGCCTCCACCACTTCTCGGGGGTCGTGAAGTCGTAGCCCCTGACCTCCGCGGCCCTCATCACCGTGTTGAGCCGCTCGAAGAGGCTGGGCAAGAACCTCACCCCGACGGAGATGGCGAGGCCGATCCGCTGCGGGGCCAGGAGCCGGGTAGTGGCCCAGACCACGTCGGAGGGCTGGGTGGTGAACACCAGGACCAGTGCCGCCGAAGAGGTCACGAGGAGCCGAGCCGCCTGGTGCGCGCCATAGACGAGACCGGCTCTCGAGAGCCCGACGGTCCCGACCCAGAACATGGTGACCGGGTAGGCGAAGATCAGCTTGTCATGGGGCGTGGTCGCGTAGAGGCCCTGGGACCAGATCGACAGCAGCGCAGGAGCGACGACGATCACCGTCAGGATCCGGACCCGCACCATCGAGGGCCGGAGCAGGACCCACGGCACGAGAGTGAGGCCGAACAGCACGTAGGTCCACTGCCAGGAGAGCAGCACCGAGCACACCCCGATGAACACCGGGTAGAGAAGCTTCAAGCGGGGATCGAGCCGGTGGATCGGAGTGTCCCGGGCCTCGTAGGACAACACGTTGCGGAGGCCCTTGATCCCGACGAAGCGAATGAACAGAGCCGGCCCGATGAGCGGCACGAGGAAGCTGATCGCGTAGGCCACGATCGTCTCGCCGACGATCCGGTGGAACAAGAACTGGTCAATCGGATGCCACATGCGCACCTCCGACGGCGATCGACGCTCCGAGCAGGGCCAGGAGCTCCTCGACGCTGATCGCCACCTCGCCAGGATCTCCGCCCGCCAGTGCGGCGTGCAGCGCGGCGATCGGGGGTGGTCGGACCCCGCAGCGCTCGAGCAGCCCCACCTGGGCGAACGCCTTCCTCGGAGTGGTGTCGAGCGCCACCCGGCCTCCTTCGACGACTACCACCCGGTCGGCGAAACGTGCGACGAGGCGCATGTCGTGGGTGATCAGCAAGCAGGTCAGCGACCCGAGAGAGGTGCGCACCCGGGCGAGCAGCTCGAAGAGGGCAGCGGCGTGCGCCTCGTCCAATCCGGTGGTCGGCTCGTCGAGGATGAGACCCTGCGGTGCCCTGGTGAGCAACGCCCCGAGAGCGAGGCGCTGACGTTCGCCACCGCTCAGGGCATAGGGGTGGGCGAGGAGGCGGTCCTCGAGCCCGATCAGCTCGGCGACCTCGGATGGCTCGGGCGGGGCAGCCCCGGTTGGCACCCGGTTCCGGCGGGTGAAGTCGAGCTCGGCATCGACGCTCTCACAGAACAGCATGTCGTCGACGTTTTGGAACAGGTAGCCGAGCCGGGTGGCCTGCTCGGGGATCTTGCCGAAGGCGACCGGTCGGCCGAAGCACCTGGCGTGCCCGCTTGCCGGCTGGACGAAGCCCATGAGGGTCGCCCCCATCGTCGTCTTGCCGGACCCGTTGGCCCCGATCAGCGCCACCCATTCGCCTTCGCCGACCTCGACACTGGCCTCCTCCAAGGCGACCTTCCCGCCGAAGCGCACGCTCACCCGGTCGAGGCCGAGAGCCTCGGCGCGCGGCTGCCCAGGGGGGTCGTCGAGCTCCTCGGTCCCGAGGTCACCAGGGAGCCCGCAGCCGTCGAGGCAGACCAGCGCCTCTTCGACGCAGAGCGCCACCTCGGCTCCGAAGGTCCCCGGCAGAGCCTCGCTCAGGGCAACCAGCTCGGGGGGCCGGACCCCGGCCGCCCGCCATCGAGCCGTCGGCACGAACGCCGCCCGGGGGTGGTCGTCGACGACGATCCGCCCGTCGACGACGAGCAGGACCCGATCCGCGTAGGGCGCCACCTCGTCGAGCTTGTGCTCGACGACCACCACCCCGTGGCCCTCCTCGTGGCAGAGGCGATGGAGCACGCGGAGCACGTCGTCGGTGCCGACCGGATCGAGATCGGAGGTGGGCTCGTCGAGCACCAGCACCGGCGGGCTCATCGCCAGCGCCGCAGCGATCGCCACCCGCTGCTTCTGACCCCCCGAGAGGCTGCTGATCGCCGAGCCGGCGAGCGAGGTCGCCCCCACCTTGGCGAGGGAGTCGGCGACCCGTGCGACGACCTCCTGTCTCGGCAGGGCGAGGTTCTCCGGCCCGAAGGCAACCTCGGCGTCCACCTGGTACTGGATCAGCTGGAACTCGGGGTTCTGGAAGACGATCCCGACGCGCTGGGCCGCCTCGTGCAGCGGCAGGGAGGTCAGGTCCGTGACGTCTCCTGCCCCGTCCTCCCAGACGACGTCGCCATCCCAGTGGCCGACGCCGATCCGCTGAGGGATCAGACCCGCGAGAGCCAGGGCAAGTGTGGACTTCCCGCTCCCCGAGGGACCGGCGACCACGACCAGCTCACCGGTGGGCACGGTCAGGTCGATGCCGGCGAGGACCGGTGCCGCCACCCCCTCGTAGCCCACCTCCCTGATCGCCGCCCGGAGCCGGGCCCCGCCGGGCAGGCCCCGGGGCGGCCCTTCAGCGTCCACGCCGCGAGCCGTCCAACGCCGCGTCGGCCTCGTCTGCGCCTGCAAGGTGCTCCGCCCGGACCCGCCGGCCATAGGTCAGCCAGCCGACGAGCATGACTATCGCCCCGAGAGCGCCGATCACGAGAAGGCCGGCACCAGAGGAACGGTTCTTCGTGAACACCCCGCCGAGCCAGGGGAACAGCGGGCCCGCATCGCTTCTCAACCCGTCGGTGAGCAGCAGGACGAGGCCGTCGACGAGACAGAAGGCCGTGACGAGGACCCCTACTACCGTCATCCGCACCACCAGCCGGTACCGGGCCTCCATCACCTCGCCCCCGTCCCGTCCGGTCCGCTGCGGTCCCGTCCCATCCGGCGAGCAGAGCTCGCTCCACCGGGTCCGCTACCTCCACCTCCGCTGCCGCCCCCTCCGCTGCCGCCCCCTCCGCCGGCGGTGGCGAAGGAGGGCTTGCCCCCTCCCGAGCGGTCACTCGGCGCCCGGTAACCCGACAGCGACCCGACCGACTTGGCGACCCGCACCGCTAGCGGGGCGGTGATCGCAGCCTCGATCCCGTTACCGAGGCCGTTGCCGAGGATCCCGCCCCCGCCGGCGAGGTTGGTCCCGACGAAGCTCGCCACGGTGTGGATCTGGCCGTTCAGGAACGGATCGAGCACGGCGTCGCCGATGATCACGTTCGGCACTGCCCGCAGGAAGCCGATCACGAACCCGTCGATCAGCATCGCCTTCATGTCCGAGAGGATCATCTCGCCCCGCCACATGATGTAGAGGTCCGTGAAGATCCCCTCGTTCAACGCATCCGGCCAGTTGAACACGTTGAGCCCGTGGGAGGAGAACATGATCTCCCCGAGCACCCGCTTCACGAAGATGAGGGCGGTGACGGTCCCCGGCTTGCGGATGGTGGCCACGGCGACCATCACGATGAACATGTAGGGCAGGTCCGGCAGCTGGATCCAGTTGAGGAAGTTGCCGAAGACCGGAATTGCCGAGACGATCGGCCCGAAGAGCTGGTCGTTGAGGAACGAGTCCCAGGCGAGCAGCAGCACCGAGAGGATGGCGAGGACGAACACGTCCTGGGTGGTCCAACGCTTGGACCGGTCCCGCCGGGGAGCACGGACGAACAGCACGTAGACCCCGGCGATCATGACGAGCCAGGTGACCGCGTAGAGCAGGGCCCGCACCCAGTTCGGAGGGTCGAAGGTGTCGTAGAGCCACCCGTGGAGATGGGCTTTCTGGGCGAGCAGCAGCGGGGCCTCGTGGAGCATGACCACTCCTCTCAGGCGGCCGGCACCGAAGCCGGCCGGTCGATGCCGACCAGCGCGAGCGCGGCGTCGAGGCCCCGACGCTCACCCCGGCCGACGGCAGGAAGGATGAGGCAGGTGCAGCCGAGCTCGGCCGCACCACTGTCGGCGCGTGGGTTGTTGCCGACCATCAGGACCTCGCTCGGAGCCACTTCGAGCTCGGAGCACGCACGCTCCCACATCGCCGGCTCGGGCTTGGCCATCCCGTGCTCGAAGGAGAGCACGAAGCTGTCGACCATCGCGTCGAGGCCGGCTCGCGCGTATCCCCTTCGGATGTCCCAGCCCGTGTTGGAGACGATCCCGATCGCGATGCCCGCGTCGCGAAGCGCAGCGAGGGTCGCCTCGGTGTCGGGATAGGGGATCATCGACGCCGGGTTGGTCTTGAAGTCACGGTAGAAGGCGACGGCGAGCCCGGGGGCGATCGCGTCGAGGGGCGCATAGCAGGCGGTGTAGTAGGCGAAATGCCCGTCCGAGGAGCGGTTGCGCCCGAAGACCAGCGCCTCGTCACCGAGGGAGCGCTTCTTGGCCTTGACTTCTTGGTAGGCCGCGAAGGCCTCCGCCTCGTCGATCGGCCGACCGAGCGACGCAGCGAGCTCGGCCACCGCCGGAGGAGCGAGTGGCTTGTGGAACAACGTGTCTCCGTTGTCGAACAGAACCGCCTTGAACCGCGTCACGCAGCCGATCCCCTTTCCGGTCTCCCGTTCGCCGCGACCCGACGGTCGCTTGCACGAAGGCAACGCTAGGTACCCGGGGTTGCGCCCGAGCGAGGAGCCCGTTGCCGGCAAGGGAAGATCTGGTTGCCATCAGGCGAACATCAGGTGTCGGCACGGCAACCTGGCACCCGAGGGCCACGAACCTGACGAGGCTACGAGCCCTGCCGATCCCCCGGGCACCAGCGGGTCGACCGGGTCACCGTCGCCGGCCTGCCTGCTCCGGCCCTTCGCTCGCTCGAGCTGACCGCCAACCCCGCCTCCTCCAGCTCCTTGCGTGCTGCACGCAGGCGGGTGGCAGGTACGTTGCGGCCGAAGTGGTCGAGCTGCTCGCTCAGGCTGAGCCCTCGCTCCCCTGCGGTCTCCAGGGCGCCGAGCAGCTCGCTCGCCAGATCGGCCGGGTTGCGCTCCACCGCCGAGGCGATCTCCTCTGCCTACGCCCGGCAGTATCTCC
>JAKARG010000131.1 GCA_021819345.1 Actinomycetes bacterium
TCCGATCTTGCGCCTCGACCAGCATCGACGGCCTGCCGGGCCTCCCCCGAGGGGACTCGCCCGAGTGGTCTCCCCCCGCTGACTGACCGGGGTCAACCCATCCGGGACGATGGAGCCCCGCCGGCACCCGCTGGCTCCTGCCGAGGCGCCGATCCCCTCGGCCCTCGGGCGACCGAGCCAGGCGGAGCGGGGCCCGCACCAGGCGCGCCCCGCTGACCGCTGCTTCGAAGATCAACCGGTGGTCGTGGTGGTCGAGGCTGGGACGGTGGTGGTCGTGGTCGGGGCTGGGACGGTCGTGGTGGTCGTGGTGGTCGACGTGGTCGTCGTGGTCGACGTCGGAGGGACCGTCGTGGTCGTCGGGGGGACGGTCGTGGTGGTGGTGGTGGTCGAGGGGGGGACGGTCGTGGTGGTGGTCGTGGTCGTCGGGGGGGGAGCCGGGACCGGCGCACCGAAGGAGTGGACCGCGCCCGCAGCGGTCAGCAGCTCGTAGCCCCCGCTGGTCGGCAGGATCGCCACCACCGGTGTCGCCGGTCGTAAGCGCAGGCTCCCGAGGGACGCCACGCCGTAGCCGTACACCTGGCCGGCGCTGGTCGCCAGCCAGTACCCCGAGCTATCGGGATCGGCGGCGAGACCGACGACCTTGGTGCCGGCCGGAGTCCTGCCGAACGCCGAGCCATACCACGGAGCGTGGTAGTGGTAGACGTTGCCGGTCGAGGTGACCACCCAGTAGCCGCCCGTCGTCGGGTCGGCCGCGATCCCGACGACCTCGGCGCCGGCGGGCAGGTGACCGTAGGGCGAGCCGAACCACGGGGCGTTGTACTGGAGGACACGGCCGGTCGAGGTGACCACCCAGTAGCCGCCCGTCGTCGGGTCGGCCGCGATCCCGACGACCGTTCCGGCCGGAGTCCTGCCGAACGGCGAGCCGAACCACGGGGCGTGGTAGTGGTAGACGTTGCCATCTGCGCTGACCATCCAGTAGCCGCCCGTCGTCGGGTCGGCCGCGATCCCGACGATCCCACCGGGGACCTTGGCAGCCGCTGC
Organism: Actinomycetes bacterium; assembly: GCA_021819345.1. Taxonomy (GTDB): domain Bacteria; phylum Actinomycetota; class Acidimicrobiia; order Acidimicrobiales; family Palsa-688; genus JAKAQB01. The sequence goes on from JAKARG010000131.1 coordinate 1,042, forward strand.
GGACCCGAGCCATGGGGCGCCGACCGCGGCAAGATTCCCCTCGGAGGTGACCGCCCAGAAGCCACCCGTTGCCGCATCCGCGCTGGCAGCAACGTCGGCGCGCACCTCGAAGCCGTCGGCCGCCACCGGGGCGCTCGTACCCCCACCACCTGTCCTGACGGTCACGTCTGCCGGGCCGGGAATGCTCACCGGCACGGTGGCCAACAGCGTGCCGCTCGAGGTGACCTCGACCTTCGGGGAGGGCACCTTGCCGAAGTCGACGACGGTCGAGTCGGAGGCGAAGTGGGCGCCGGTCACCTCGACCTGGGAACCAGGGGCCCCGGCCGGCTCCGACAGGGCCAGGACGATCGGCTGACCGAGGCCTACGACCGCACCGGTGACGCTGTCCTGGTCGAGGTTGAGGGTCACCCCTCCGTAGGTCTGGTTCACGTCGCCCGAGTACTGCTTCAGCCGGGACTGGCCAGGCCAGACGGTCGAGGGGATGTAGCTCGAGGTGACCTCCGGGTTGCCGTCCCAGTCGGCGAACCACAAGTCGTCGGGGGCGCCTGGCTGCCCGTAGGTGGGCACGATGTCCTGGGCCAAGCCGGCGTCGGCAGAGCCGTACATCCCCGACTGGTAGCCGAGCGCGTTCAGGGTGGTCGTCCAGGACTCGATGAAGCGGACCACGGCCTGGGAGCAGGTCGTGTCGGCGGTCCTCCAGGCCTCCATGTCGTAGTAGATCGGGCTCCCCGGGGCCATCCCGAACGACTGCGCCTCCGATACCGCGTCCTCGGCCGCCGCGGCTCCCTCCGCAGCAGCGTCGGCCGCCTTTATCGGAGCCAGGCCGGGCTGGTCGGCACAGGCAGCCTGCAGGCCGACGTAGATCGGGATCAGGTCCCAGCCCGCGGAGGTCTCGGCCTGCACCCACGACGGCGACAGGCCCTCTCCCCCGCAAGCCGCGTTCGCTCCCCCAAGGTAGACCCCGATGACCCGGTAGGGCGAGTCGAGCAGCCAGGTGCTCATCGTCTTCGGATCGGGGGCACCGCAGGCGTCGAAGCCGATCACGTCGGCGATCGCCCGACCGACCTGGTCGCCGCTGGCGAGCGGAGCCGGGGTCACGGTCCACGTCGCCGGCCCTGCGGGCCGGCCGGGCGAACTGGCACCAGGTCGGGCCAGGGAGCCAGAGCGGCGCCCGGTGCCCCTGAAGGAGGCCAGGACCCGAGCGGCGACCGCCGGCTGGTCACCCCAGGTCACCGTCACCTCCACCCCGGTGCCGGGGAACCAGGCCACCGATCGGCGGCTGACCTGCGGATCGGCATTGACATAGGCGCGCTGCCCGCCCACCTCGGCGGCGACCAGACCGGCCGCCGGGACTGCGACCCGCTGCACCTGTAGGGCGGTCTCGACCCCGACTGCGCCCGGCGGGCACAGCGCCCGGCGTCCCTCCCCCCCGAGGTAGGCCTCGTGGCGGTCGAAGCGCACGCAGGCGGTCGCGTCGCCAGCAGTGTCGACGACCCTCCAGCTGGCCGGGACATCGAAGCTCTCACCCGCGTAGGAGAGGGACCGCCACCCCGGCCGTGCGGGAGCCGCGGAGGCGACGGAGGTACCGGCCAGGAACAGGCACGGGCCGAGAAGGGTGGCAGCGGCCGCGACGACGAGAGCGCGGGCGCGCCTGGGCGCCCCTCCGGCTCCTAGCACCCCATCAGGTTAGGCGAGGATGCAAGCTCGGTCCGTTCACCCACCTTCGGTCGCCGGGTCGCGGCTGCGATCAGTCGCCGGGTCGCAGTTGCGATCAGTCGACCCGGGAGATCGCCCCAGCCGTGGCTTCGACGCAGCGGTCGAGCTGTCCCTCGGTGGCGACGAGCGGCGGGCAGAAGGCGAGGATCGAGGTGCCGATCGGGCGGGCGATGACCCCGTGGTCGAGGAGCGCGTCCCGCAGCACCGGGGCGCTGATCCGCTCGGCGAGCTCGAGCGCCCAGATCCCCTGCACCCCCCGGCACGCGACCACCCGCTCGCCATCCACCAGCTCGGCGAGGCCGGCTCCGAGGTGCTCGGCGATCACCCCGGCCCGGCCGAGGAGACCCTCGCCCTCGATCAGGTCGAGGTTGGCGAGCGCAGCAGCGGCGGCGGTCGGGTGCCCTCCGTAGGTGTGGCCGTGGCGGAGCACCATCGTGTCGTCGGACTCGAGGGCGTCCCGGACCAGCCTTCCGACGAGCACCCCGCCGACTGGTAGGTACCCCGAGGTGACCCCCTTGGCGAAGCTGACCAGGTCGGGCTCGACGCCGTAGTGCTCCGATCCCCACCACCGCCCGAGCCGGCCGAAGCCACAGATGACCTCGTCGGCCACGAGGTAGGCACCCCAGGAGTCGCAGCGCGCCCGGAGGCCAGCGAGGTAGCCGTCCGGAGGTGGGTAGACCCCACCCGCACCCACCACCGGCTCGGCGATGACCGCTGCGATCCGCCCGGGTTGCTCCGAGGCGATCAGGTCGAGGGCGTCCAGGTCGTCGTAGGGGACCTGGACGACGTCGGGCAGCAGCGGACCGAAGCCCTGCTGGTTGGCGGGGATCCCAGTGGCGCTCAGCGCGGCGTAGGTCACCCCGTGGTAGGAGGGCCTCCGGCTCACCACGACCGTCCTCTCCGGATGCCCGGAGAGGACCTGGGCGGTCCGGGCGAGCTTGATGGCGGTCTCGACGGCCTCCGAGCCCCCCGAAGTGAGGAAGACCCGGGCGTCGGGCATCGGGGCGAGCTCCGACAGCCGGCGGGCCAGGGACTCCGCGGGTCGGTTGGTGAAGCGCTCGAAGGTGTGGAACGCCTCGAGCTGGTGCATCTGGGTGACCACCGCGTCCGCGATCTCCCGCCGGCCGTGGCCGACATTGCAGTACCAGAGGCTCGCTAGCGCATCGAGGTAGCGCCGCCCGGCAGCGTCCACCACCTCCGCCCCCTCCCCGGAGACGATCTCCAAGAACCCACCGCCGGGGGCGCCTGGGCGGGCGAAGGAGTGGAGCAGGTAGGGCACGTCGTCGCGCATGGCACCGATGATCGCGCCGGGAGCCGGGCGGCGGCGGGGGCGGCGCGGCTCAGCCCCGGGACCCGACGGCGCGGGCCGCCCGGCACCTCTCCGGGAGCGACCACAGCCAACCGGAAGCCTCGAGGGCGTCACGGTCACGCAGCTCGGCGTGCACCGCCCTGCCCGCTGCATCGAGGTGGATGCTCGCCAGACCCAGACGGCGCTGTAGCGGGCCCTGGACCCAGCGGATGCTCTGCACCTTGTCGAGTGGCACCCAATCGGTCACCCGCCGGAGGCGCCCAGAGGTGGTCACCGCGTAGCGAGCGTCGAACCCCGCAGTCATCCGACGGTAGCGCAGCGGCGCTTTCCAACGGACCCGGCGCGGAGGGGGCGATGCGAGCACCTCTGCCCCCGGTAGCACCCGACGAGCGATCCATTCGGCCTGCGCTGCGCTGCCGACGGGCAGTAGGGCGCGCCCGGCCTTGCGGGCGGCCCTGTCGCGCCGCCCCGTGGCTCCCTTGCCCGCAACCTGGACCTCCACCCTCCACCAGCCGAAGGGGCGCCAGGTGAGCGGCTGGACCAGCCGCAGGGTCTGCACCCTGCCGGGAAGGATCGTCTCGGCCGAGGTCTCGAGCAGCCCGGCGCGCAGATGGAGACCCTCGGGGGAGTCCGAGACGCTGAGGCGGAGCTCGCCGTTGAGCCTCCTCCACAAGGGGGTCCCGAGGCCGAGAACGAGCGCAACGGCCACTGCGGCCGAGCCGTCGACCGCGCCGGGCGCGACGAAGCCGACCGCCACAAAGGAGCAGGCGCAGAGCACCAGGAAGAGGGCCGAGCCGCTGAAGGCCAGCGACCCGAGGAGCCGGGCGGTGTCGATCGTGTAGAGGACGGTCTCGGTCGGGCTCGGTGGCGGCCCTGGCGTCCCGGGCTCGTCGGAGGCACTCCGTCGCTCCGAGCAGGCGGCGAGCAGGCGCCCACGGAGCTCCTCGGCATGGGCGACGGTGAGGTAGGCGAGCCGACCCCGGGCAGCCCCTCCGGCCATCCGGATCCGCAGCTCGGCCAGCCCCAGGACCCGAGCAACCCCTGGTCGCACCACGTCGATCGCTTGGACCCGGTCCAGGGGGAAGCGGAGGGAACGTCGTCGGAGCAGGCCGGTCTCGATCTGCAGCACTCCGTCGCCGAGACGCCAGCGGGTCACCAGCCAGGTGACCAGCCCCACCACGAAGAGGCCCGCGGCGACGACCAGCTCGCTCCAGTCGCCGCCTCCCCGGCCACCCCCGGCGAGGCCGCCACCAGCGCTCGTGGCCAGGTAGACGAGGATGGCGGTGAGGGTGACCGGTCCTACCCGGACCACGGCCGACGCCGGGTGCAACCGCTGCCAGGCCGACAGGTCCGGGGCTACCGGGGCGTCGAGGGTGGCCGGGGCTACCGGGCAACCTGGATCGAGCGGGCCGCTGGAGGCGACCGGATCAGGAGGGTCTGGCGACATCGAGGGGGAGGAGGGGCTCACAACCCCGCCATGGCGCTCGCTCCGAGCCTCGACAGGCGGTCTCGGAGCGCAGCGGCGTCTGCTGCCGGCAGACCGGGGATCCGTGCGTCGCTGGCTGCGGCTGCGGTGTGCATCTTCACCGTGGCCAGACCGAAGAGCCGTTCGAAGGGCCCGGCCGTGACGTCCACGTACTGCATCCGGCCGTAGGGGATGACCGAGACCCGTCGGAACATCACCCCTCGCCGCACGACCAGGTCGTCGGCGCGCTCGGCGAAACCCCAGGCCCTTCGGCGACGACCGAGCAGCACCGATGTGACCGCAGCGGTCGCGACGACCGAGCCAGCCGCGACCACGCCGGCGGTGGCCGCTCCGGTGGCAAGGCCGCTCGATATCGACGCGACCACGAGCGGAGAGGTGACGCTGAGCAGCTGGGCCCTCCGCAGCCTGCGTAGCGCCGGCGAGGGAACCGACCAGGTCTCCTGCCCGTCGGCCCCTGACTGCTCTCGTTCGGCCCCCACCCTGCGGGTCCCAGGTCCGCAGGAGCCACCGACGCGCACCCGAGCAGGCCCCCTGTCTGGCACCACCCAACGATAGCTGCACCTCGGCCTGCTACCTACCATGACCGAGTGGCCACGCTCGCCGAGATCGCCGAACGCGCGGGGGTCTCGGTGTCGGTCGCCTCCCGAGTGCTCAATTGCGACCCCAACCTGCGCACCCGCCCCGAGACCCGCGACCGGGTGGTGCTCGCCGCCAAGGAGCTCAACTACACCGCCAACTACGCCGGGAGGGCTCTCCGCCTCTCCAGGTCCAAGGCGATCGCCCTCATCGTTCCAGACGTGAGCACCCCGCTGTTCGCCGACCTCCTGGCCGGCGCCACCGACGCGGCATCGGGAGAGGATCACACCCTGCTGGTGGGACGCTCGGAGCGAGTGGTGGCCGACGGCGACCTGCTCAGGCGCCTCATAGGAGAAGGGCGGGTGGACGGCTTCGTCCTCCAACGCTCCGACGACCTCTCCGACCAGGCCCTCGAGAGCCTGGTCGCCAACGACGCCCGGATCGTGCTCGTCGCCTCACGGACCGCTCACCGGAAGGGCTCGGTGGTCCTCGACGACGTCGCCGGAGGTCGCCTCGCCACCGAGCACCTCCTCGGTCTCGGCCACCGCCGGATCGCGCTCATCGGTGGCGTCGATCGAAGCGACATCGCCCGCCGCCGCGAGCAGGGCTACACCGAGGCGTTGCACTGCGCCGGCCTGCGCAAGCGGGATGCATGGATCCGGCGCCTCGGCTACTCCCCGGACGCGTCGGCTGCGGCCGCAGCCAGCCTGCTCGAGGCTTCCCCACCCCCGACCGGTATCGTCGTCGCCAACGTCAACGGGGCGATCGGAGCCCTCACCGCCATCCGCCAGGCGGGTGCGGAGATCCCCGAGGACGTCTCGGTCGTCGCCATCCACGACCAATGGATGGCCGCCCACACCTGGCCGCCGCTCACCACGGTGAAGATGCCCTTCTACGAGGTGGGCTTCGAGGCGGTCCGCCTGCTCCTCGGGCGGCTCTCGGGCGAACCGGCCAAGGACATCGTCGTGAGCGACCCACCCCCGCAGCTGGTCGTGCGCGCTTCTACGGGCCCACCCGGGAACTATTGAAAAAACGTTTGCTCAGCTGAGGTGGTATCCTCCATCGAGGAGGGGGCCCGACCCCGGGCTCCTCGTGTCCCACCCGACCCAAGGCACGAAAGGTTCGCGTGGCGCTGCTCACCAGGGCGGATCCACGCGGTCCGGGCCGCCCCCGCCCGGGCATGCGGTCCACGGGTCCAGCGCGTCCCGCCAACCGCTGGCTGGTGTTTGCGATCGTCTCCATCGCCCTGTTCATGTCATCGCTCGACGCGACGATCGTGTCGACCGGGCTACCGACGATCGGGCGCGCACTGCACACCCACCTCGCCTGGGCCAGCTGGACGATGACCGCCTACCAGCTCGGCCTGGTGACCGCGATGCCGGTTGCCGGGCGGGTGGCGGACCTGCTCGGCCGTAAGTCGGTGTTCGTCACCGCCGCCCTGGTCTTCACCGGAGCCTCCCTGGCGTGCGGGTCGGCGGGCTCGATCGCGGTCCTGGTCCCGCTGCGAGCGCTCCAAGCCGTTGGCGGAGCGGCCTTCCTGCCGGCGGCGAGCGGGATGGTGGTGGACTCCTTCGGTCCTGACCGTCACCGGGCACTCGGGCTGTTCTCGAGCGTCTTCCCCCTCGGAGCCCTGGCCGGTCCGATCGCCGGCGGGATCATCCTCACCGACTGGACCTGGAGAGGGCTGTTCCTCGTCAACGTCCCGGTCGGAGCGATCTTCACCCTCCTGGCGCTGCGCTACCTCCCCGGCTCCCCTCGCCGTCAGGGACACGCCGACCTGCTCGGGGCGGCGCTGATCGGTGGAGCCGTTCTCTCCACGATGCTTGCGATCACCGCCTTCGGGACCCGCCACGGCTCGGTCTCGACGGTCGTCGCCCCCGCCTTGGTGGC
>JAKARG010000132.1 GCA_021819345.1 Actinomycetes bacterium
CTAGGAGGTTGCGGAGATGACGATGATCGAGGTGTTTGACCCGCCGATGTGCTGCTCGACGGGGGTGTGCGGTCCAAGCGTGGATCCGGCTTTGGCCACGTTCGCGGGTGATTTGGATTGGCTTGCCGACCAGGGGGTGGTCGTGAAGCGCCACAACCTGTCTCAGGAGCCTGGTGCGTTCGCAGAACACGCGCTCATCCGCGAGCTGCTCACCGAGCGAGGCGACGACGCGTTGCCCGCGGTGCGCGTAGAGGGGGAGTTGCGGTCGTCTGGGCGTTACCCGTCGCGCCAGGAGCTCTCGTCGTGGTCGCTCGATGCCGAGCCCTCGGGTGGGCTGGACGCGGTGAGCGCCGAGTTGGTGGCGATCGGCGCGGCGATCGGCGCCAACTGCGAGCCCTGTTTCAAGTACCACTACAACGAGGCGCGCCGGCTCGGTGTCGGGCCCGAGACCATGGCCGCCGCGGTGCGGGTGGCCCAGACGGTGAAGGACACCCCGGCGCGTTCGATGGCGGACCTCGCCGCCAAGCTCCTCGGCGCCGAGGCGACCGTGGCCCGGCCCCCCGTTGCGGGGCCGAGCGCTTCGACTGCTGCGGTCCCCGCTACCGGCGGCGGGTGCTGCGACGGGGAGGCAGCCGGCTCCGAGGCACCAGCAGCGCAGACCGCCCCGGCCGCGACGTCGGGGTGCTGTGGCGGCGAGGTGCCGGAAGCGGAGGTGACGCTCGTCACCACCGCTTCGGGGGCGTCGGACTCGTCGAAGTCGGGTTGCTGTGGCTGACACGGCCATGCTCGGGGGCCTGCTCGCGGCCCCGCCTCGGTTCCTGTTCTTCACCGGCAAAGGCGGCGTGGGCAAGACGTCGGTGGCTTCGGCCACGGCGATCGCGTTGGCTGACCGGGGCCGGAGGGTGCTGCTCGTCTCGACCGACCCGGCCTCGAACCTCGACGAGGTGCTCGGCGTGCGGCTCGGGGCCGCCCCGCGGGCGGTGCCGGGCGTGGCCGGCCTCGAGGCCTCGAACCTCGACCCGTTGGCCGCCGCCGCCGCCTATCGCGAGCGCGTCGTCGGCCCGTATCGGGGGGTGCTTCCCGACTCGGCAGTAGCGAGCATCGAGGAACAGCTGTCAGGCGCGTGCACGGTCGAGATCGCCGCGTTCGACGAGTTCACCGCCCTGCTCGCCGACCCGGCCGCAACGGCGTCCTACGACCACGTGGTCTTCGACACCGCCCCGACCGGGCACACGCTGCGCCTTCTGGCGCTGCCCGGGGCGTGGAGCAGCTTCATCGACACCAACACCTTGGGCACTTCGTGCATCGGGCCGCTGTCGGGTCTCGCCGGCCAGCACGACCGCTACCGCGCCGCGGTCGCCACCCTGGCCAACGCCGCCCGCACTGTGTTGGTCCTGGTCTCGCGTCCCGACCGGCTCGCCCTCGACGAAGCGGCCCGGGCGGCGGCCGAGCTGGCCGCCTTGGGTGTCACCAACCAGCGGCTCGTCGTCAACGGGGTGTTCCGAGGCACCGATCCCGGCGACGCACTGGCCGCGGCGCTCGCGTCCCGGGCGGCGGCGGCCATCGCCGCGCTGCCCGCCGAGCTCGCCGGGCTCGAGCGCGACGAGGTGCCGCTCGTGCCGTGGACGCCGGTCGGCATCGCCGGCCTGCGGGCACTCGTGACTGGCGCCGCACCCGCCGCAGCGGAGGAGCCTGTGGCTCCTGTGGCCGGCACCACCACGCTGACTGCACTGGTCGGCGAGCTGGCCGAGCGCGGCCGGGGCCTGGTCCTCACCATGGGCAAGGGCGGCGTCGGCAAGACCACGCTCGCCGCGGCCATCGCCACAGAGCTTGCCGCCGAGGGCCATGCCGTCGAGCTCACGACCACCGACCCGGCCGCCCATCTCGACGCCGTGCTCGACGCCGGGGACCACACAGACTCGGGGAGCCTCCAAGTCAGCCGCATCGATCCCGAGCGCGAGACCGCCGACTATATCGCCGAGGTGCTGGCCGATGCCGGCGGCCTCGACGAGGCGGCTCGGGCCGTCCTCGAAGAAGACCTCCGTTCCCCCTGCACCGCAGAGATCGCCGTGTTCCGGGCCTTCGCTCGAACCGTCGCTGAGGCCGCGGAGCGCTTCGTGGTGCTCGACACCGCCCCCACCGGCCACACGCTGCTGCTCTTGGATGCGGCCCGCGCCTATCACCGTGAGGTCGGCCGCCAGGGCGGAACCGTGCCGCCCGAGGTCGACGCGCTGCTGGACCGGCTCACCGACCCGTCCTTCACGTCGGTGTTCGTCGTCACCCTCCCCGAGGCCACCCCCATCCACGAGGCCGCCGCCCTGCAAGCCGACCTTCGCCGGGCCGGTATCGAGCCTGCTGCATGGGTGGTCAACCAGAGCCTTGCCGCCGCCGATGTCACCGACCCGGTGCTCGTCGCCCGGGCGCGAGCTGAGACCCATTACCTCCACGAGGTCGCCACCCGACACGCGTCGCGTGTGGCGCTCGTCCCCACGCTCGCCGACCCGCCGACCGGCCCGCAAGGGTTGGCCCGCCTCCTCGCCTCGCCGGCTGCGGCCGGGACGTGAGGCGAGCCGCCTCACGTCAGCGCTGTCGGGCCAAGGTCCGGACCGAGCGCGGATCGCCGTGCATCACCAAAGAAGCGTGCATCACCAAAGAAGGAGGCACATCATGGCCAAGGTCGTCATCCACTTGTTCCACGGCGACGAGGACTCGCTCGCCGCAGGCTCGCACGTCGCCGAGCGGGTCCGCCAGGTCGCCGGCGACCAGGACGTCGACCTCGAGGTCTACTGCTTCGGACCCGCCCAAGGCGCCCTCAGCGACGCCTCTGGCGATGCGACCCGCGGCGAGTACAACAGCCAGATCGACGAGCTCGTGGCAGCGGGGGTCCCCGTCGGTGCTTGCCTGAACGCGGCGCGAGCGGCTGGGACCGAGCAGGCGCTCCAAGGCCGTGGCATCAACCTCCAGTACGCCAGGGACGCCTTCGTGCGCTTCGCGCTCGAAGGCGCCACCGTGATCAACTTCTGATCCGATGACCACCGAGGGTGCCGCCAGCACCGAACACGACCGCTGGTACGTGCCGGCCTGGCTCGACGTGCCCGGACTGCCGGCCTTCGACGTGGTGGACACCCGTTCGGCGCAGGGCCGCCTCGACCGGCGCCCGAAGACCGTGACCGTCGCCGACCTCGTGCTGTTCCACGGGCACCCTTGCGACGGGCTGCTGCGCGGGGTGTGGGCCATGCGGGCGCTCGCTGACGTCGCGCTCGGGACCGCGCCCTTCGACCGCAGCGACCTCATGGTGGTGTCGAAGAACTCGCCGTGCCTCGGCGACGTCGCCGCCTACCTCACCGGCGGACGAGCGCGCTTTGGCACCCACCGCCTCGACGACACCCTCGGCGTCGGGTTCCAGATCGAGGTGCTCTCGACCGGTGCCGCCTGGGAAGTCCGAGAAGAGCCAGGGTTCTTTCCTGCCCACATCGCCGCCTGGGAGGCCGCCCTCCTCGCCGACGACCTCGACGCGGCGGACAAGGCCGAGCTTCTCGCCGTCCACGAAGCCGCCCAGTGGGACTGGGTTCGTCAGGTGCTGCTGCCGAGCGCGCCCGCCGACCACTACCGGGTCGCCCGTCTCGACCGGCTGGAGCTGCCGCCGGCGCTGCTCGCCAGCCGGCGGACCGACACCGTCAACCGGGGCGTCGGGGCGCCCGTCGAGGCGACGAGCCCCTACGACCCCGACCTCGACGCCCCCGGCCCACCCCCGCCGGTAACCGACCCGTGGGTCGAGCGCTACGCGGCCGGCCCGACCGGAGCCGACCGCACCGGCGGCTCGTGACGCGGCGACGAACGAATCGTGGCGTGCAGCGCTGATCGGATGTGCTCGCCGGCGGTTGCGCGCTGCTGCCGCGCCTGATCGCCCCGCTCAGCTCGGGGGCGCTTGCTCCGCCGCGGGTGCTGGTTGCACCGCGATCACCTGGCCGTGCACGTCGCAGGTGGCGGCCAGAGTGTTGTAGACGGTGCCGTACTTGCGCAGGTTCAGATGGACGAGATCGACGCGTCGCGGGGATTCGTCGGTGGTCATCCGCAGCTCGTAGGAGACCTCCACGAACTTCGGTGGGGTGTCCTGGCGGCGGGCGACGACGTCGACCTCGGCACGGTCGTAGCGGAAGTCGAGCAGGGACCCGGCCCGTTGCAGGTTCTTGAGCAGGCAGGCCGCGAACGCCGCGGCCAGCAGCTCGGCGGGACCGGGGAGCCCCGACGGTCCGGCCGCCCAGCTGGCGTCGAAGGCGATCGTCTCCTGCGCGACGTCGGCTGCGGCGCGCCCTGGCGTGGTGGTCCGGGCCCGGACCCGGTACACAGTCGGTGGGCGGCTGGTCACTGTCCCCAGCGTCTGCCCAGGGTGGGCCGGGCTACCAGTGCCGAAAGACCGCTCTCGGCTGGGCGATGAGGGACGATCGGCCCTAGCGGGTTGCGGCCAACCGGCGCAGGCTCAACACCAATGGACCCGAACGCTAATCGACGATGGACGATCTCGACACTTCACCCGGGTCATCGCCCGGTGGACGGGCGAGGCGACGGTCACGTTCTTGGCGGGGGGCATCGTGTGGGGAAAGGCCCCCGGCGATCCCGCTCGGAAGAGGTCCGTGATGCCTGACGCAAAGTTCGCCAAGCCCTGGCATGGGATCCCCCGCGAGGAGATCGAGTGGCACCCGAGCGTGGACGACGACGCCTGCATCGGGTGCGGGACGTGCGTCACTGGCTGTAGCCGCAAGGTCTACCGCTTCGATTTCGCACGCAAGAAGGCGGTGGTGGCCGATCCACTCAACTGCATGGTGGCCTGCATGACGTGCGCGAACACCTGCCCGACCAACGCCATCAGTTTCCCCCCGGTGCGCACGATCCTGGATCTCGCCGACCGGGTCGAGGTCCACCATGCGGTCGAGGACGAACTGCTGGAACGGCGCGACGAACTCGCTGTCACCGCAGACCTGCTGCACGAGGACCACATCGTCGAGATGGTCGTGCAGGACATCGCACAGATCGGTTCCGGCACCCGGCTCCTGACTCTGTCCCCGCGTCGGGAGCGGGACGAGATGTGCCAGTTCGTCCCCGGTCAGTACATCGAGGTGTGGGTGCCCGGCGCAAGCTGGATGAGCCGGGCGTACTCGATCGCCAATGCCCCCCGACTCGACGGGTCGATCGAGGTGCAGATCCGAAAGGTCGACGGCGGGCGGCTGTCGGCCTGGGCGTTCGGGGCGGTGGCCGTCGGCGACGTGGTTGCCGCCCGGGGGCCGCTCGGGTCGTTCACGATGCGCTCACCCGAGGGACGGCCGGTGATCTTCGTGGCTCGAGGGACGGGGTTCGCGCCGATCAAGGCTCTGCTCGAGCAGCAGGTGGAGCTCTTCCCCGAGCGGGAAATGGTCCTGTTCTGGGGGGCCACCTCTTCCGACGACTTCTACGAGCTCGACCACCTGGCCGAGCTGGCCGGTGCGGCGGCGGAGCTGTCGGTCACCTTGGTGGCGCGGCGCTACACCCCCGGGTTCTCTGCGCCGTCGGAGGTGGTGACCGAACTCGGGCGGGTCTCCGACGCGGTCGCCTCCAGCGGCCTGGACCTCGCCGGTTTCGACGCCTATGTGGCCGGGCCCCGCCTCACCGTCGTCGATTGCGTCGCCGCCCTCGGTGGCTTGGGCATCGACCCATCCCGGGTCTTCGTCGACTCCTATGGCGCCTAGACCGCCCGGACTGACCGCTGCATCTCGTAGGCGGGTGAGATGACGGAACTGGAACAGAGCCGGCACGAGGTGGCCGCCACGTAAGCTCCGGCTCCCGGGTCGCCGGGCGACGCGCCGATGGCGGTGACCGGGAGTGAGCCGTTGTCGGCGGGTTCACGACCGGCGAGGCGATTGAGCGGCTCGAACGCGACGGCCCGAACGCGATCAGCGACACCGAACCAGCTGCGTGGCGGACGCTTGCGGGACATTTCTGGGGGGTGATCCCCTCGATGTTCGAAGTGGCGATCGTCGTCGGCCTGGTGCTCGCCCTCTTCAGCGAGGCATCAGTGATCGGCGCGCTGTTATGTTCTCCGCCGGGCTGGACTTCAGTCAGGAACGCCGAGGCAGGAAGGCGCCGGGTGGTCGTGGGGGATGGCCTCGAAGACGCTCAGCTTGGCCTACGACCCCGCCGGCATCCCCGACACCTACGTGCTCGTCGGTCCCGGCGGCCACATCCGCTACCGCAACAGCATCCCGGATTCGACGATGCACCAGCTGCTCGCCGCCTCCGCCCGGCTCGTCACGGTCGGCACCTCGCACGCGTGATCGGTAGCGGGGTGTTGCGCCAATCTGGGTGCACCGGCGGCCGCGTTGGCTCGCCGGCCGGGCCGGGGCGGCCGCGAGGTCGCGTGGGGCCTAACGGTTCAGGGTGTGACGGCGACCTTGGTGCAGGCGGCGACACCGGCGGCATGGTCGGCGACCATCGCGGTGCCGAGCTCGATGAGGCTCGCCACGCGGGGGTCGGTGGTGCGGTAGTAGGCGTAGCGCCCGGAGCGACGCGCCTCGACGAGCCCGCAGGAGACCAGGCAGGCGAGATGGGCCGAGACGCGCCCCTGGGAGAGCCCCACGTGGGCGACGCAGTCGTTGCCGGTGCGCTCCTCGTCGGCGCAGAAGGCGAGAAGGGCGAGGCGCGTCGGGTCGCCGAGGGCGCGGTAGAAGCGGGCGAGCAGCTCGCGCCCAGCCGGATCCGCGGGGACCGGCGGGGCGCTGCGGGCAGCGACAGTGGCGGCGGGGCTCATGCGGCGCAGCAGGAGAGCTTGGCGACGTCGGTGGTGAAGGACTGGGCGGCGAGCTTGATGCCCTCGGCCATCGTCAGGTACGGCGCCCAGGTCGAGGCCAGCTCCTCGACGGTCATGTTCGCCTCCAGGGCGTAGGTGGCGGCCAAGATGGCGTCCCCGGCGCCTTCTGCGGCCAGGTGGACGCCCACCACCTTGCCCGTTTTGGCCTCGGCCACGATCTTCACCACCCCGCGGGTATCGCGGTTGACGATCGCCCGGGGCACGAACGAGAGCGGCAGCACCCGGCAGCTGCAGGCGATCCCGGCGTCGGCCGCTTGGGCGTCGGTGAGCCCGACCGAGGCCAGGTTGGGGCTGGTGAAGGTGACCCGGGGGAGGTGGCGGTAGTCGAGGCTGCGGCTGGCGTCGGAGAAGGCGTTGTCCACCGCCATGGTCCCCTGGGCGGCGGCCACGTAGACGAACTGCGCGGCGCCGGTCACGTCCCCTGCCGCCCACATCCTCGGATTGGCGCTTCGGAGCTGGTCGTCGACCACGACCGCCCCGGAGGGCCCGGTGGCGACCCCGACAGCATCGAGGGCGAGGCCGTCGGTGACCGGCCGCCGTCCGGTCGCCATCAACAGCTGCTCGGCAAGGACCTCCCGGCCACCGGCGGTCCGCACGGCAACGCCGCCGCCGGCGCGGGTGACCTCGGCGAGCGGCGCCGAGGTCCACACCTCGACCCCTTCGTCGTGGAGCACGCCGGTGATCACTTCCGACAGCTCGGGTTCCTCGCCCGGGGCGAGACGGTCGAGCGCTTCGACGAGGGTGACCCGGGACCCGAGACGGGCAAACAGCTGCCCGAGCTCCAGGCCCACGTAGTTGCCGCCGACCACCACCAGCGAGGTGGGCACGCGTTCCAACGCCAGGGCGCTGGTCGAGGTGAGGTAGCCGGCCTCCTGTAAGCCGGGCAGCGCGGGCACCCACGGCGCTGCCCCGGTGGCGACCAGGTAGTGGGCTGCCTCGATCCGTTCGCCGGCGACCTCGAGCGCCGGGCCGGCGACGAAGCGGGCGTCGCCGTGTACCGTTCGCCAGCCGTAGTCGGCGGCCAGATCCTCGTACTTCTCCTTGCGCAGCGCGCCGACGATCTCGTCTTTTCCCGAGACGAGCGCGGCCATGTCCACGGCCGCCACCTGGGCGTCCAGCCCCGGAAAGCGCGCCTCGCCGGCCACTTGGCGGGCACCGGC
>JAKARG010000133.1 GCA_021819345.1 Actinomycetes bacterium
CGATCGCCGCGATAGGCGTCGCCGAGCTGGTCGACGAAGCGGGCGTAGGCGTAGATCGCCCGCAGGTCCGCCCGGAGAGAAGCAGGCAGGACCCGGAGGGCAACCGGGAAGTTCTCCCCCGGCATCGCAGCGAGTATCTCCTCGGGGGAGGGAAGGCCGGCGGGGGGCGAGGCCGGTGCTAGGGAGCCCTGGCGGGCCCCGGACACCATCTGTGACAACCCCAACCTCCCGCATGCAACACCTGACCGGACAGTCACCATTTGTACGCGCCCGGCGCCCGGCTGTCAACGACCCCGCTCGCGGGCTTGGCGAAGCTCCGGGCCGGCGGAGCACCGAGGTGCTCTCGTGGGAGCGAAGGTCCAGGCGAACGGGTCTGCCGAGTGGTCCGGGGTCGAGCGGCACTGCGAGCCGCGCCACTGGCTAGGTTGGCCTCGTGGGCGCGCTCTGGCTCCGGCAGTTCCTCTCCGGCCGGGATTTCGCCCTCGGTGACCCGGTGGCAGTCGAGATGCGCAACCAGGCCTACGCGATCGGCGACGAGGCGGCTCGCCAGGCGGTCCTGGTCGACCCGGCACACGGTGCCGGCGAGCTGGTGGAGCTCGTCCGGGCCGAGGGGATGGAGGTGGTAGGGGTCGTTGCGACCCACCACCACTTCGACCATGTGGGTGGCCGGATCGGCGGTCGGCGGGTCGGAGGCATCCTCGAGCTGCTGGAGGTGGCCGACGTCCCGATCCACGTCCAGCGCGTAGAGCTCCCCCGGATCGCACGGTCCACGGGCGTATCCACCTCGTCGCTGGTGGCCCACGACTCCGGCGACGTCGTCGCAGTGGGCGAGGTCGAGCTCCGCCTGCTGCACACCCCGGGGCACACCGCCGGCAGCCAGTGCGTCCTCGCCGGCTCGATGCTGCTCTCGGGCGACACGCTCTTCCTCGACGGTTGTGGCCGCACCGACCTCGACGACAGCGACCCCGCCGAGATGTACCGCAGCCTCCGGCGCCTCGCCGAGCTGCCCGACGAGACCGTCGTGCTGCCCGGCCATCGCTACTCACCCGAGCCGAGCGCGGTCCTCTCCAGGCTGCGGTCGAGCAACATCGCGCTCCGCCTGCCGAGCGAGGAGGCCTGGCTCGCCGCTTCCGGGCTCGGCGGTCGGGAGTCCGGCGGTCAGGGGGCCGGCGGTCAGGGGGCCGCCGGTCGGGAGTCCGGCGGTCGGGAGTTCGGCGGTCAGGGGGCCGGCGGTCGGGCCGACCCGGCGCCGCCGGCCTGAGCCTCGGGGTCGATTTCTCGTCCCTCGGGCCAGGTGTCGGGCGGCCAGTCGGGGCCGACCGCCCAGGTGAGCAGGGTGGAGAAGGCTTCTTTCAGCACGAGGATCCCGGCGGGTAGGGGATCGATCGCCTCGTCCGGGTCCGAGGAGCCACGGACGAGGGGGCGTCCTGCGGCCTCGGCGAGGGTGCGCAGCACCCTGCGGGCCAGGGCCTCGCTCGGCTCGTGGCCCTTGGCTGCCCTCGCTCCGACCTCGAGCAGGACCGGCATGGCCTCGGCAACCAGCCGGGCGAACTCCGCGGCGGTCTTCTCCGGGGCGGTCTGGACACCCTCGGCACCTCCGAGGAGCTCGACCATCTCGGCGAAGTCGAGGGCCGTGCGGGCGAGAAGGCGCTCGACGGTGGCGCTGAAGATCTCCTCCTTGGAGGCGAAGTGGCGGTAGACGCTTCCCTTGCCCACGTGGGCGGCCTCGGCGATCTCGCCCACGGTCACCTCGGCGTAGCTGCGGGTGAGGAAGGCCTCGGTGGCGGCGTCGAGGAGCCGGCATGCGGCGTCTCCCTCCTCGGGGTCCTCGACCGTCCCCACCTCGTCTACGGGCCGGGAGAGCAACTGGGGCAGCTCCTCGGCGATCGCTTCGAGGCCGAGCCCCCTGCGCTCGCGCAGGGCCCGGATGTAGCGCAAGGCGGTGACGTGGCGCTCGTCGTAGCTGAAGCGGTTGGGGGTCTCCCGGTTGGGTGGGGGCACCAGACCGACCCTCAGGTAATGATGGACGGTGCTCGCCGGCACCCCGCTGCGTGCCACGAGCTCCGACAGCGTCAGGTGTGGCCGGTCGTCGGGTGCTGGGCTCGCCATCGCGCTCCGCGACCTCCCGTTGTCGGTGGCTCTACACGTCGGGTGGGGGGAGTGTAGGCCAGCACCGCTCGTACGGTCCGTCGCCGGCGCCCTCGGGCTCGCCGCCGAGCTGCGCGGGGTCGCCGCAGAGCTGCGCGGGGTCGCCGCAGAGCTGCGCGGGGTCGCCGCCCAGCCGGGCTGGGGCCGGGTCGACGGGGTATGACCATCAACGATGCGCGTGCTGCTCGTCCACCCCGGTGCCCTCATGTACTCGGAGATCTTCCTGCGACTCGAGCCGCTCGGGTTGGAGCGCGTGGCCGCCTGCCTCCACGGCCACGAGGTGCACATGGTGGACCTGCAGGTCTCCGACCGTCGCGAGCTCGACGCCGAGCTGCGCAGCTTCCGGCCCGAGGCGGTCGGCTTCGGCCTCAACTACCTGGCCAACGTCCCGGAGGTGGTCGACCTCGCCAAGGAGGTGAAGGCGGCGCTCCCGGGTTGCATGGTCTTCGTCGGTGGTCACAGCGCGTCGTTCGTGGCGGAGCAGATCCTCGACCACGCCGAGGGCGCGATCGACGTGGTCCTCCGGGGTGAGGGGGAGACCTCCGCCCCGATCCTGCTCGACGCATGGAGGGCCCGCGACCTGCTCGAGGTCCCCGGGGCGGTGACCGCCGAGGGGTGTGGCCCTCCTCCCCGATTGGCCGAGAGCCTCGACTACCCCCTCCCGGCGCGCCACCTGCTGCGCCGACGTGACCGCTACTTCATCGGGGTGATGGACCCGGCGGCTTCGATCGAGCTGACCCGGGGATGTCCCTGGGACTGCTCTTTCTGCAGCGCATGGACCTTCTACGGGCGCAGCTACCGAAAGCTGTCGCCCGAGGCGGTGGGTGAGGACATGGCGCGGATCGACGAGCCCGGGGTCTTCATCGTCGACGACGTGACCTTCATCAAGGCCGAGGACGGCCATGCGATCGCCGACGAGCTCGACCGGCGCCGGATCGCCAAGCAGTACTACCTGGAGACCCGCACCGACGTGCTGGTGCGCAACCAGGAGCTGTTCGCCCGGTGGAAGCGGATGGGCCTCGAGTACATGTTCCTCGGTATCGAGGCTCTCGACGAGGAGGGCCTGAGGGCGTTCCGCAAGCGCAGCACCCCGAAGGTCAACCTCGAAGCGCTCGACGTGGCCCGACGGCTCGACATCACGGTGGCGATCAACATCATCGTCGACCCCGACTGGGACCTCGAGCGCTTCGAGTACGTGCGGGCTTGGGCGTCGAGCGTGCCGGAGATCGTCAACCTCACCGTCCAGACCCCCTACCCGGGCACCGAGACCTGGCTGACCGAGTCCCGACGGCTCACCACCCTCGACTACCGGCTCTTCGACGTGCAGCACGCCGTCCTGCCGACCCGCCTCCCGCTGCGCCAGTTCTACGAGGAGCTGGTGAAGACCCAGTCGGTCCTCGCCCGCAAGCACCTCGGCTTCGCCGCGCTCGGCCAGACCGCCGGGATCGCCGCCCGGCATCTCCTCCACGGCCAGACCAACTTCGTGAGGATGCTGTGGAAGTTCGGCTCGGTCTACAACTCCGACCGCCAGTACGGAGAGCACCAACGGCCGGTCCGCTACAGCATGCCGGCTCCGCCCGACACGCCCTTCGCCTTGCCCGACCGACAGGGTATGTACGTCCACGTGCCGTTGCGGGGCCGGAGGGCGGCTCCCGCCAGGTCGAGCGCCGGCGGGCCAGGCGCCGAGCAGCCGCCCCGGACCGCCTGAGCGCTCGGTCCCGTGCCAAGGCGAGCCTCGCCCGCGCGCCGCTTTGCGCGAGCAGCCGCCCAGTCCGGCCCACCTGGTCCTCGCCTGGTCCTCGCCGGCTCCGGCTAGGTCGCCCCGGCTGGCGCCGGCACGACCGGCTGGCTCGGGCACGACCGGCTACCGCCGGCACGATCGGCTGGCTCGGACCCGTAACTGGGTCCCGTAGGGGACCATATGTGGCGCCGGGCGGACCCAGTCGCAACGGCAGGTCGGCTCCCTGCCGGGCGGCTCCCTGCCGGCGGCTCCCTGCGTCCCTGCGAGCCACATCCTCGGAGGTCGCGAAGTAGGCGCCTTCGGCTCACTCGGGCGGCGCCGGCCCGGACCTGCTCGCCCGGATCAGCGGGGAGTGCGAGAGGCTCATCGTGCCGATCCCGATCAGGACGAAGCCCAGCGAAGCGGCGAGCAGCCAGGTCCCGCCACGGACCTGCTCGTGGAAGACCAGGACCCCCCAGAGGATCGACACCACCGGGTCGGCCAGGGTCAGGCCGGGCTGTACGGCAACGAGGGTCCCCGCCTGCAGCGCGTTCTGGAGCAGGTACATGGCGGCGAGGCCGGTGGCGACCATGGCGTAGGTCTGCCAGGTGGTGAGGATCGCCACCAGCCCCCCGGCGGCACTCTCGCTCATCCGGGTCATGAAGGCGGCGGTGAGCCCGAAGGTGGCCCCGGTGGCCACACCGAGCAGTGCAGGTCGACCGGCGCCGGAGCTCCGCACGGCCCGGACGACGAGGGCCCCGACGACCGCCAGGTTGGCACCTGCGGCGGCTGCCCACTCGAAGGTGGGGACACGCGAAGCGTGCCCACCGGCGGGGGAGAGCGAGTAGAGGAGGACGGCGATCCCGGCGGTCATCAGCGCCGCCGAGGCCCACTCCCGGGTATGGAGCCGTCGCCTGAGGACCAGACTGGCGAGGGCGAGGGTGAAGGGCAGCTCCAGGGCGAGAAGCGGCTCGACCAGGGCCAGGCCACCGCGAGACAGGGCGGTCGCTTGCAGGAGGAACCCGGCGATCACGACGAGGATCCCTTCGAGCCACACCGGGCGGCGCAGGAGGTCCCCGACCAGCTGAGGGGTGAAGGCCCGTTCGTCGGGCTCGTCTGCGTTCGCCTTGCGCTGCAGGGTCGAGGAGGTGGCGTTGGCGAGGGCGGCCAGGACGGCGAGCAGGTAGGTCAGCGGCGAGCCTGCTCGTCACCGGTGGCATGCTCTCGGGGGCGACGCCTCCTCGGGTCGCCAGGGTCTTCGCAGGATGCGCGCAGGAACGCTGTCGAGATGTCGGCGGGGCCCGGGCGCATCGTCCTCACTGGAGGCTATCCGGGCGTCCCCGCTAGGAGGGGGGCCGAGCGGGGCCGGCGCAGCGCATGGGCCCTGCGGCCGGGGCGCAGCGGCGCTGGTAGCCTCGACCTGGCGTGGCTGGCGACTTCGGCTCTCTCGGGCACCTGGCGGGACGCTTCGTGGGGTCGCTCTCTCCGGCCGGCCCGCCCCCGGCGGACGAGGACTGGGCTCTGGCCCAGCTGCTCCCCGGGGAGCAGGAGCTCTGGCGGCGGATGTCGGGCCCCGACCGCCGTCACGCGGTCGCCGTGGCGAGGGAGGCCCTCCGGTTGCTCGGACCCGACCCGTGCCCCCGAGCGGTGGTGGCTGCGGCCCTGCTCCACGACGTCGGCAAGGTCGAGTCCGGCCTCGGCACCTTCGCCCGGGTGGCGGTGACTGTGGCGGCGATCGTCGTCGGTCGTGAGCGGCTCGTGGCCTCGGTCCGCCCGGGGTTGACTGCGAGGGTTCGGGCGTACCTCACCCACGACCGGATCGGGGCGGAACTGCTCCGCGACGCCGGCGCCGACCCGCTCACCTTCACCTGGGCGGCCGAGCACCACCTCGGGGAGGCACGCTGGAGCGTCGAGCGGGGGGTGGCAGCGGCGCTGAAGGCAGCCGACGGCGATTGAGCTCGACCTGGTAGGGCCGGTTCGGCGCGACCAGGCGCCCCTCAGCCGGGCTGGCCGGTCGGCGGACCGCCTCGACGGGGTCGCTTCTCGCCGGCGCCCGGAGCGGCCCCGCCCGAGACGGCGCCCGGAGCGGCCCCGCCCGAGACCGCCAGCTTGTAGGAGCGGTACCGGTGGACGAAGAGGACGGCAATGGCGACCACCACGATCGCTCCGAGGAGGTATCCGGCGTCGCTGAAGCCGTGCATCACCGCGTGCCACTGGCTACCGAGGCCGTAGCCGATCAGCGCCATGGCCGAGTCCCATACCAAGGAGCCGATGGCGGTGAGGATCCCGAAGCGCACCAGGGGCACCTCGGCCACGCCGGCAGGGACCGCCACGAAGTTGCGCACCACCGGCAGCAGTCGGCTGCCGAGCACCCCGGTGCGGGGATGGCGCCGGTACCAGGCCTCGGCCCGGTCGAGGTCGCGGTGGGTGAGGAGCAGGTACTTGCCGTAGCGGTCGACGAAGGCCCGGCCGAGCGACCGTCCGATCAGCCAGGCCAGGTAGGCGCCGACGATCTCGCCGGCGACCCCGGCGAGGATGGCCCCGGGAAGGCTCAGCTTGCCCTCGAACGCGAGGAACCCGGCGAAGCCGAGGGTGAGCTCCGAGGAGGTCGGCACGCAGCAGGACTGCAGGATGGACAGCGCGAAGACGGCGAGGTAGCCCGACGAGGCCACGAGGGAGGTCGGGTTGATCAATGCGAGCACCGCCAGAGGCTAAGCCTCGAGCAGGCGGGATCCGGGCGTCCTGGCGCAAGCTTTACCTCCGCCGGTGCCGAGCCGGACCCGACCCGAGCCGGACCCGGCCCCACCCGGACCCGACCCGACCCGGATCAGACCCGGATGCCGAGCTCGTCCAGGCGCCGGCGCATCTCGGCCTCGTCGCGCTCGAAGATCCGCGACAGGGCTCGCACGTCGTCGCTGCGGATCGTGATCACCCGCCCGTTGAAGTCCCCACGCTCGATCTGGATCATCCCGACGTAGCGGCGGATGAGCTCCCGCTCCGGTGCGTCGAGCGCCTCGAGGCGGGCGAGGTCGATCCGGACCGGGTCCCCGGTTCCGAGCACTCCCCGGATCCCGGCACCGCCCCGGCTCGAGCCGCCCTCCCGGGGCAGCAGCTGGTCGACGGGGACGCCGTAGATGGTGGCGAGGCGCTGTAGTCGCAGGACCGAGACGATCCGCTCTCCTCGCTCGTAGGCGCCGAGAACCGAGGCCTTGAACTCTCGCCCGGAGCTCTCCTCGACCGCTTGGAGCGACAGCCCCTGCTGGCGGCGGATCTGCCGCAGCCGCTCTCCGACCTCCCGGGCGTAGGCGGGGGAGACGTCTTCTTCGTCCATTACCTGTTGCCTCCGTTCGGGCGTCGGGCTCGGGGACGACCTCTGGCGCCGTCGGCGCTGGAAGGGTGGTGGTCGATGGCGGTGGTCCGAGCCCCTCGAACACGGAGGGTAGCGGTGAGGACCAGGATCGGACAAGGGACGAGACCTTGCTACCGCCAGTTTCCCCGTTCGGACTTCCTCGATGTCGTGTTCGTACCTTTTAGACCCTGCCGGAGTGGGCCGCGCTGGGTGGTGGGCCCTGGCCGACCCGCGCCCTCGGGCAGCGGCGGCAGCAGGTCGTAGTGGCTAGCTGCTCGCCTCAGGCGTCGGCCGAGCGGCCGAGCAGGACGAAGTGGTGCCCGCGGAGGCGGACCACCTGGCGGGCGCGGTAGCTGGCACCGGGGCTGCTCGGGGGTCGGTCGGCGGCGGTGTCGAGCGAGACGGTCCAGGCCCGGCCCCACCGGGGGCCCGGGAGGGTGAAGCCGAGCTCTTGGTCCCAGGCGTTGAACAGCAGGTAGAAGGAGTCGTCGACCACCGGGCGGCCGAGCTCGTCCGGGTCGGGGATGGCCGAGCCGTTCAGGAACACCGCCAGGCTCTTCGCATACCCCACCCGCCAGTCGGTGTCGGTCATCTCCTGGCCGTCGGGCCTGAACCAGCCGATGTCCGGCAGCGCGCCGCGGCGCTGCGATGAGCGAAGCGGACGGCCCTGGAAGAAGCGTCGTCTCCGGAGCACCGGATGGCTGCGGCGGAGCGCGACGACCGCTTCGGTCCAGGCGAGCAGGTCGCC
>JAKARG010000134.1 GCA_021819345.1 Actinomycetes bacterium
ACCTCGCCGGGGCCGGCTGCGCCGAGGAGGCGCTCCGCCAGGCGGTGCAACGTTACGACGCCGATGTCCTGGGTGGCCATCCAGGTGACAGTCCGCCAGCTGCGGCGCGTCACGAGCGCCATCGCCGCGTTGGTCGGCACGTCATCCACCCCAGGCACCTTGCGGGCTGCGTCCCGGCCGGCCCGGCCCAGCTGCTGGTACAGGGCGGCCAGGTCCGCCGGCGGGGAGATGACGAACACCGCCCGGATGTCGCCTCGGTCGACGCCGAGCCCGAACGCAGAGGTCGCGACAATGATCATGGGCCGGAAGTCGTCGTCGCCGGCGGACGGCGCCGTCTTGAACGTGTCGGCTACCGCCGCCTTCTCCGCTGTCGACAGCCGCCCGTGATAGCGCAGCACCCGGTCGGCGCCGTTCTCGCCCAGGTAGTCGAGCAGCGCTGCATGGACCCGCTCGACCTCCCTCACGGTCGTGCAATAGAAGATGGCGTGGTCCTCGAGCTTGTCGACGACCGCCTCGATCAGCCCGGCGACCCCGTTCGCACCGCCCGGGGACAGCCGACGCCGCCAGATGGCCAGATCGGCCCGCAACGGGTTCGCCTGCACGGTCACGAACCCGGGCGGGTCGCCGCCCTCGGACGGCAGGCCGAACAGCCGGTCCCGCAGGCCTTCGCGCACCGTGCGGTTCGCGGTGGCGGTGAACGCGGCGACGACCAGCTCGGGGCGGCGGGCCTTCACCTCCGCCAGCCACCGGTCCATGCGCCGGAAGCTCGGCCGGAAATCGTCGCCCCACGCCACCAGGGTGTGCGCCTCGTCGACGGCGATGCGGGCCACGATGCCCTTCTCGACGGCCCCGGCGATCAGGTCCCGGAACCGGGCGTCAGCGAGCCGTTCGGGTGACAGGTAGATGAGCCGGATGCCGTGGTCCGCCTCGCCGCGCAGCACCTCGGCGACCTGGGATTTGCCGAGCCGGGAGTTCGACTCGCGCATCGGGCCGGTCAACGCCCGCACCATCGACCCGATCGTCGCCCCCAGGCCTTTCGCCTGGTCGACCATCAGCGACACCAGCGGCGAAACGACGATGGTCACCCCGGGCAGCACCAGGGCGGGCAGCTGATAGCAGAAGCTCTTCCCGAACCCGGTAGGCAGCAGGGCGAGCAGGTCATCACCGCGGGCGATGGCCTTGATCGCCTCCTTCTGCTGGTCGCGCAGCGCCCGGTCAGCACCGGCGAGGATGGACGCCATCCGCTCGCAGCGTCGGGCGACGTCGTCCGCGAACCCGTCGGGGTCACGGTCGCGGGCGGCGGCAGCCTCCGCCGGCGTGTACATCAGGCCCCGGATGGCCACCATCTCGGGCAGGTCGACGAAACGGGTGAGGGCGTCAGGGTCCAACGCTGCGTCGGCGGCGGCAGCGTCGACGATGCCGGCGTCCCGGGCGAAGCCGATCACCTGCGTCCACGCGTCGACCATCGGGGCGACGTTGCCGGCTCCGACGTCCCCGTCGACGTCGACGCGCAGCCCGTCCTCGAGACTGCCGAGGAACACCCGCCGGTACATGCGCCGCCGGGCGTCGGAGCCGACCAACTTGGCATCGGAGATAACGATCACCCCGCGGTGGTCCCGGGACCGGATGAGCCGGCCGACCGCCTGACGTAACGCCAGCGCTGCGAGCGGCAGGTAGTAGCTCTCGTCAGCGATCCGCTCAGGGTCACCGGCGCGGGCGTCGACCGCAGCGGCGAGCGCCGCGGCACGGCGTGCGGCGATGACCGGGTCGGCGAACGGGGCGAAGGGCAGCTTGTTGATCCACACGAGGCGCAGCCGGCCCGGGTCGGAGATGTCGACGCCCTGCCACAGGCCGCGGGTGCCGATCAGGACCCCGCCGGTCGCGGCGAAGGTGGTGACCGCCCGGGCGTTGCCGAGTGTCTCCGCGGTGGCGACCGGCACCCCCGCCGCGGCGAACGCCGGAGCGGCCGCCTCGGCGATCCCTGCTGCGGAGGCCCTGGAGGTGGTGAGCACCATCGCCCCGCCGGCGACGCCCCCGTCGGGGTGGTCGGTGCCGGCCAGGTCGATCCAGCCGGCGAGCTGGTGGGCGATGGTGCGCATCGCCCGCACCGGGTGCTCCGCCCAGGACGGGAAGTCGGCGAGGCACACCAGTTTCGCCTGGGCGGCGTAGTCGAACGGGGTGTCAAGCTCCAACCTCGGCACCGTGGCGCCCAGGCCGAGCCGGCCGACGATGAAGTCCCAGCTACCGGCGACTCGCAAGGTCCCGGAGGTGAGGATCAGGCGCGGGTGCGCGTCGAGGAACTCCAGCCAGCCGACGTCGGCGCCGAGGCTGATCGGTGAGGTGGTAACGCTCACATGCAGGCGCCGCCGGGACCGGGACAGGTCCGGGCTGTCCGCCTCGGCCATCCACACGACCCGGTTCGACCCGGCCCGCTCGGGTGGCTCCCCTCCCCCGTCACCGGCGGGCCCTGCGCCGGCCGGGTCGCTGGCGGCGCTGTCGGCGGAGGCATCATCGGCCGGGTCGGCGGCCTCGTCGTCGGTGTCGTCCTCGTCGGGGTCGTTACCGGCCCCGTCAACGCCGACCGGGTCGTCGGCCCGGGTCCCGAGGTCGTCGCCCGGACTGTCGCGCCCGGGCGTGCTTACGTCGGCGCCGGGGAGCGCCGCGACGGGGATCTCGAGGGCGTCGGCGAGCGCCTGGTCATGCCCGGCGTCAGCGGGGATGGCCTCAAGGTCCGGGTCGTCGCCGCTGCCGGCGTTGCGCTGCGCCCGCCGCTGCAGCGGGCCGAGGAGCGTCTCCAAGTCGGCGAGGACAGCGTCGAGCGCCTCCCCCTGCGACAGGACTGTGGACGACAGGGCCCGGAACCGTTCGGCCGCCCACCGGTCGGCGGCGTCCAGGCCGTCAGGCGCGGCAGCCCACCACGCCAGCATCCGGCGGGCGAACTCCAGGTAGTTGCGGGCCCGGGCGAGGCTGCGGCGCAGCGCCTCCACCGCCGCCGCCCAACGGACCGGCACGTACGGGCTGGCGAGGGTCACCGCCCGTCGGCCCGGCTCCGCTCCCGGCTCCGACAGCTGGTCCAGGGTACGCAATGCCGAAGTGGGCAGCACCTCGGCGTCGAGGAACCGGCGGAGCTGGCCGCCCATGCCCAGCAGCCGGGCGATCGCCTCGTGGGTGTCGGCCTCGGCGTGGAAGCGGGCGATCTCGCCCGGCACCCGCTCCAGGGCCTGGTAGTCGAAGCTGGCCGACAGGGCTTCGGTAACGGCGCTCTCCAGCTCGTGAGCCTCGTCGACCAGGATGACCAGCCGGTCGCCGAGCGCGGCGAGCGCCTCCCGGTGCGCCATCAGCAGCGCATGGTTGGCGATCACGATCGGGGACGTCTTGAGGGCCTCGGCGACCCGGGCGGTGTGCAGGCTAAGCGCCAGTTCGGCGTCAGCGCGGTACTCGCCCTGGTCGTGCTGGGACACGCCGAGTAGCCAGTGGGCGAGCCGGTTGCGGGTCGTGCGGGCGAAGATCAGCGGCACGTCAACCGGGTCGACGCTGGCCGCCAGCCACTGTTCGGTGATGCGCTGCGCGGTGACGAACCGCACCGTCAGGTACGCAAGCAGCTCCCGCTGCGCGAACTCGGCGAGGACACCGTGGCGCCGGCCGCGCTCGGCGGCGTCGGCCACCGCCAGGGTCAGGCCCCTCAGCGACAGGCGGTTCCTGGCGCCTTTGACCAGGTCGGTGGTCCCGCCGAGGACGCCGACGCCGGCGTCGACGAGGCGTTGCACGTCGGCGGCCAGCTGGTTCTGCAGCTGCTTGGTGTGCGTGGCGATGATCGCCTTACGGCCCTCGCCGCTCCGCACCCATTCGAGGCCCGCAGCGAGCAGCACCAGCGACTTGCCGGTACCGGTCGGCGCTTCGACCAGCCCGCCGTGGCCGGCCCCCAGCCAGCCCGTCACCGCGTCGGCCATCTGCCCCTGCGCGGCCCGGCGGGGAAGCTGCTCACCGCGGGCGACCTCTGCGAGGCGGTGCGGGTCGACCCGGCCGTCGCCGCCGACGATGTTGGACGGCACTGCGAACGGCGGCGGGAAGGGTGCAGGCTCGTCGGAGGGGACCGCCCGGCGGGGCCGGATACCCTGGGCGAGGAGCTCGTCGGCCAGGATGCCGGCGACATCGTCCTCGTCGAAGGTCCGCCCGCTCGGCGCGAGCCGGCCAAGGTCGGCGAGCAGCCCCCAGCTGGGGCTGTCGTCGCAGACCGCCAGGAGCAGGTGGACCAGGTCCGGGTTCCACGAGCGCAGGCTGCGGGCACCCAGGTACAGCACCATGGCCAGCAGCTGGCAGTCCGACAGGGCCTCGTGCCAGGTGTAGAGGTCCAGGTCGACTGACAGCCGCTCCGCCAGGTGAGCGAGACGGTGGTTGTTCGGCGGGTTCGGCCACAGCATCAAGGCCACGGCCAGCCCGTCGACCATCTCGAAGCCGGCTAGAGGTGGCCGCCCAGCCCGTTCGCGCTCCTCGTCTAGCAGCGGGAAGTCCAGCTCCAGCCCGTTGTAGGCGACGACCACATCGGCGCCGGCGAGGACAGCGTCGAGCTCGTCGAGCCAGATGTCGGCAGCGACCGCGTCCCGGGCATGCCGGGCCCGCAGCACGCCAGAGGTGATCAGCCAGTCGGGGCCGTCGCCGACCTCGGGCAGGGCGCAGAACTCGCTCATCGAGCGCCGCTCGTGCACCCAGGCCCGGTCCCGCCCGAAGCGCAGCCCCGCCACCTGGAACGCCCGCCGGTCCGTGTAGGGACGCTGCGCAGTGGTGCGCACCACCGACTCGAAGTCGATGGCGACGACCCGCAGCGGCCGCGCTCCCCGCCCAGGGCTGCCCTCCCCGCCGGGCTCGTCCTCGTCGCCGGGCTCGGGCTCGGCGGCCAGGCAGAGCCGGTCCCCTTCGTCGATCACCTTGCCGTCGCTGACGGCCTGGGCAACGAGGCGCGCCAGCTGGGCTCGCCGAGCCCCGCGTAGCTGCGGCAGGCCGGCCACCTCCTGGGGTGTCAGCGGTCCGGACGCCAGGGCATCCAGCAGCGCGTCGAGATAGCTGGCCGTCTCCGCCTCCCCGTCAAGGTCCGTCGATGCACCAGGAACGGTAGCCACCGGGTGCGACAGGATCACCTCGACTGGAGCCGGCGGGTCCCTTTCCGCCAAGGCGGAGTGGAACAGCGCCGAGCCGCCGGTCGACAGCGCAGGTGACGGCCGTAACGAGCCTCAGTCGGTACCCCCAACGGCGAGATCGACGTCCCCTTGGGCCCGGGCGTGCTCGCCGCCGTGGCCGAAGCGGCGCCAGGAGTGAGCATCGCGAACAACCCGCACTCTGCGAGTCGCTGGGTAGTCTTCGTTCCCAGGATCGGTGGGTGAGCCCCACGACCCAACACCCGCGACTGCCTACACCGTCGGCAGCTGGGCGGCCCCTCCGCTGGCAACCGCTCCACATTGACTGGAAGAGCCGCATCGGGAGATCGCAGGCTCACCCCCGACCGCGGACCAACGCCGCTGGACCCCGAGCCGCGGCCACCCCGAGCCGCGGCCACCCCGAGCGGCGCCCGGACCCCGAGCCGGCGCTCCTCGAAGCGGCGCGAAGAGCGCTCCAGTCCCCGGCTGCTCCTGCCGAGACAGACCGAGGAGGCGAAACGGAGCCCAGCTCGCGCCTCGACCGTCGGTCAGCCCGAAAGGTGGTCGGTTGCAGTCCTTGGACCAGATCGAGCTCTCGAGCGCCCCCGGAGGAGCCGGGGAGCGTTGCTCGCGCCCCGGCCCTCGGCGGGTCGCCCGGGAGGCGGGCGGACCTCGGCTCGGCGCCCTGCTGGAGAGGGGGGCCCTGCAGCCGGCGTTCCAGCCGATCGTCGACTTGGACCACGACCGGCTCCTCGGCTTCGAGGCCCTGGCCCGCTGGCCGGGGACAGAGGTCACCCCCGACGCCGCCTTCGCCGCCGCCCGCTCGTCGGATCGGCTCGGCGAGCTCGACTGGGCGTGCCGGACCGCCGCGCTCGAAGCCGCCCTGGAGGCGGGGGTCGGCCGGGAGGTCTCGCTGTTCGTCAACGTCGAGCCCGCAGCCCTGGGCAAGGTGCCAGAGGCGGCGCGGGCGCTGCTCGACGAGGCGCAGCGCAGGTTGCGGGTGGTGGTCGAGATCACCGAGCGGGCCCTCGCCAGCCATCCCGCCGCCCTGCTGTCCGCGGTCGCCCGGATCCGCGACCGCGGCTGGGGCATCGCCCTCGACGACGTCGGCGCGGAGCCCGAGTCGCTCGCCATGCTGCCCCTCGTGCGGCCCGACGTCGTCAAGCTCGACCTGAGCCTGCTCCAGCAGCGCCCGAGCGCCACCCACACCGACGTCCTGGCGGCGGTCATGGCCTACGCCGAGGACTCGGGGGCGGTGATCCTCGCCGAGGGGATCGAGGACGCAGCCGACTTGGAGCGTGCCCGCGCCTACGGGGCCACCGCCGGGCAGGGCTGGCACCTCGGGCGACCGGCGCCGCTCCCGCAGCGGCTGCCCCCGGTGAGCCGCCTCGTGCTCGGCGGGACCCGCCTTGCGGTGACCGCCACCCCCTTCGACGCCGTCGAGCTCGGTCGCACCCAGGTCGGGTCCAAGCGCCTGCTGCTCGAGATGACCGCCCACTTGGAGCGCCAGGCGGGGCTGCTGGCGATCCCCCCGGTGGTGCTGTCGAGCTTCCAGCGGGCAGAGCGCTTCGGTCCCCACCACGCGGCCACCTATTCGCAGCTCGCCTCTCGCAGCCCGCTCGTGGTGGTCCTCGGCGTCGGCATGCAGCCAGAGCCCGCCCCGGGGGTCCGCGGCATCCGGCTCGACCCTCTCGACCCACTGGTCGAGGAGTGGACCGTCGTGGTCCTCGGCGCCCACTACGCCGCTGCGCTCATCACCCGCGACCTCGGCGACCGCGGGCCCGACCTCGACCGCCGCTTCGAGTTCACCCTCACCCACGACCGGCAACTCACGGTCACCGCGGCCCGGAGCCTCCTGCGCCGGGCCGACGCCACTGCCATCCCGGGAGACGGCGCCGGCCCCCCCGAGGGCCCCGAGGGACGAGCCCCCCTGGAGAGGCGCAAGGCGGCCCGGAGCCGTTAGCCTGGGGTCGTCCCGGGCCGACCAGAAGGGACGGGTCAGAAGACCCCGGCCTGCGACGGCGGGACCCCAGCTCGCGACCCCCACGCCGGCCGGCGTGGATCGAGCGCTCCGCAGCCCGCCCGTTGCCGCCTCGATCCCTTTTCCCCCTGGAGGTCCCGAATGACCCCGACCGACACCGCACCGCCCGCCTACCGCGTCGCCGACCTCGGCCTCGCCGACTGGGGCCGGCGCGAGCTCGACCTCGCCCAGGTCGAGATGCCCGGGCTGATGGCGCTGCGCGCCGAGCACGGCGGCTCCAAGCCCCTCGCCGGCGCCCGCATCTCCGGCTCGCTGCACATGACCGTGCAGACCGCCGTGCTGATCGAGACCCTGGTGGCCCTCGGCGCCGAGGTGCGCTGGGCGAGCTGCAACATCTTCTCGACCCAGGACCACGCCGCCGCGGCGATCGCCGCCGCCGGAGTCCCGGTGTTCGCCTGGAAGGGCGAGACGCTCGAGGAGTACTGGTGGTGCACCACCCAGGCGCTGCGCTGGCCCGACGGGGGCCTGCCCAACATGGTCCTCGACGACGGCGGGGACGCGACGCTGCTGGTGCACCTCGGCGTCGAGGCCGAGCGCACCGGGGTGGTCCCCGACCTCGGCCCCGAGGACTCCGAGGAGCACGGCGTGATCCGCGCCACCCTCGCCCGGACGCTCCGGGAGGACCCGACGATCTGGACCCGCACCGCCGCCTCGGTGCGCGGCGTCACCGAGGAGACCACCACCGGGGTCCACCGCCTCTACAGATCGGAA
>JAKARG010000135.1 GCA_021819345.1 Actinomycetes bacterium
CGATCTGTGGCGCTCGGGCTGGTCTTCGGGGTCGGCGCCGGGGTCTTCACCCGCGTCTACCGGCGCGACGGCTCGGTGTTCGCCAAGGCGGGTCCGCTGGC
This sequence comes from Actinomycetes bacterium, assembly GCA_021819345.1. GTDB lineage: Bacteria > Actinomycetota > Acidimicrobiia > Acidimicrobiales > Palsa-688 > JAKAQB01. The sequence goes on from JAKARG010000135.1 coordinate 102, forward strand.
CGCGACCTTCTGGACCGTCGGCGTGGTGCTGCGGACCGCCTTCAGCATCTGGGCGACCGACGGGGGCAAGAGCGCCGACCGGACGATCGCCGCCTGGATGCGCTCGCTCGACGTGACCAGCTCGGCGGCGATCGTCGCCTGCCTGCTGCTCATGGTGCTGGTCGAGGTCGGCTCCCGCCAGCTGATCGTCGGCCTCCGCTACCTGCGCCTCCGGGAGCCGGCAGCGGCGCTGCCCCTCGCCTCCTGAGCCCGGACCCGGTGCAGGGCCGGGGCCGAGCGACCCGGAGCAGGGGCCGGCGACCACTCCGGGGCAGGGCACCTCGGATCCGCCGGGCTGCGGGCGGGGTCGGCAGTTGGTAACCTTCGGGGCTCGCACGAGGGCCAACGTCGTCTCCTCGTCGCTCGCCGAGGCCGCAGCCGACCCCGGAAGGATCCCATGGCCCTCACCAAGTCCCCTGCGGGGCTGCATCCCGCAGGTCTCTACCGCCCCGACTACGAGCACGACGCCTGCGGGCTCGCCTTCGTCGCCGACATGCACGGGCGGCGCGCGCACCGCCTGGTCGAGCTCGGCCTCGCCGCCTTGTGCAACCTCGAGCACCGAGGCGCCTCGGGCGCCGAGGCCGACACCGGCGACGGTGCCGGCATCCTGCTGCAGGTGCCCGACGCCCTCTACCGGGAGCTCGCCGGCCTCACCGGCCTCGAGCTGCCACCTCCCGGCTGCTACGGGACCGGCCTCGCCTTCCTCCCCGACGATCCCGGCACGCAGAGCGCGCTGCGGGCGGCTCTCGGGGACCTCGCCCGGAGCGAGGGGCTGGAGGTGCTCGGCTGGCGGGACGTCCCCGTCGATCCGGCGGGCCTCGGGCGCAGCGCCCGGGCGGCGATGCCGGCGATCCGCCAGCTCTTCGTCGCCACCCCGGCGCGCCACGGCGGCCTCGAGCTCGAAAGACGCCTCTGGTTCCTGCGCAAGCAGGCCGAACGGGACCTCGAGGTGTACTTCCCGTCCCTATCGGCCCGCACCATCGTCTACAAGGGGATGCTCACCGCCCCGCAGCTCGGGGGCTTCTTCCCCGACCTGGCCGATCCGCGGGCGGACAGCGCCCTCGCTCTGGTCCACTCCCGCTTCTCGACCAACACCTTCCCGAGCTGGCCGCTCGCCCACCCCTACCGCTACGTCGCCCACAACGGCGAGATCAACACCCTTCGGGGCAACCGCAACTGGATGCGCGCCCGCGAGGCGCTGCTCTCCTCGGAGCTGCTCGGGCCCGACCTGGCGAGAGCCCTGCCGATCGTCTCCGAGGGGGCGAGCGACTCGGCGAGCTTCGACGAGGTGCTGGAGCTGCTCCACCTCGCCGGCCGGCCGCTGCCGCACGCCGTGCTCATGATGATCCCCGAGGCGTGGGAGAACCACGCCGGGATGGACCCGGCCCGGCGAGCCTTCTACCAGTACCACGCCGCCCTGATGGAGCCCTGGGACGGCCCGGCGTCGATCGCCTTCACCGACGGCACCCTGATCGGTGCGGTCCTCGACCGCAACGGGCTGCGCCCCTCCCGGTACTGGGTGACCTCCGGCGGCCTCGTGGTCATGGCCTCCGAGGTCGGGGTGCTCGACATACCGGCCGAGGAGGTCGTCACCCGGGGCCGGCTGCAGCCGGGCCGAATGCTGCTCGTGGACACTGCAGCGGGGCGCATCGTCGACGACGACGAGATCAAGGACGCCCTCGCCGCCGAGCACCCCTACGGGCAGTGGCTGGCGGACCAGCAGATCCACTTCGACGACCTTCCGCCGCGTTTCTCCCTCACCCCCCAGCACGCCTCGGTGGTCACCCACCAGCGCCTGTTCGGCTGGAGCGCCGAGGACCTGGAGGTGCTCGTCGGCCCCATGGCCCGCAGCGGCGCCGAGCCGATCGGGTCGATGGGTACCGACACCCCGATCGCGGTGCTCTCCGAGCGCCCCCGCCTGCTCTACGACTACTTCCACCAGCTCTTCGCCCAGGTGACCAACCCTCCCCTCGACGCGATCCGCGAGGAGCTGGTCACCTCGCTCGCCGGCACCGTCGGGCCCGAGGGCAACCTGCTCGACCCGCAGCCGGGCAACTGCAACCAGATCGTGCTCCCCCATCCGATCCTCACCAACGAGGAGCTGGCCAAGCTGCTCTACGTCAACGAGGACGGCACGCGCCCGGGCTGGGAGAGCTTCGCCTTCGACGGGTTGTTCCCGGTCCGGGGAGAGGGCAGCCCCGGGGAGCGCCTGGCCGGGGCGCTCGGGGTGATCTGCGAGCAGGTGCGTGAAGCCGCCGCATGCGGCGCCCGGATCATCGTGCTCTCCGACCGCCACACGAGCCCCGACCTGGCGCCCATCCCGGCGCTCTTGCTCACCTCGGCGGTCCACCAGCACCTCGTCGCCTCCCGGGACCGGACCCGGGTCGGCCTCGTGGTCGAGACCGGTGAGGCCCGGGAGGTCCACCACATGGCGCTGCTGCTCGGCTTCGGGGCGGCGGCGGTGAACCCCTACCTCGCCTTCGAGACGATCGAGGACCTGATCCGAGACGGCGCAGTAGTCGGGGTCACCCCGCACCGAGCGGCGCGCAACTACGTGAAGGCCTGCGACAAGGGGGTGCTCAAGATCATGTCGAAGATGGGGATCTCGACGGTCGCCTCCTACACCGGGGCCCAGGTCTTCGAAGCGGTCGGCCTGGACCGGGAGCTGGTCGAGCGCTACTTCACCGGCACCGAGAGCCGGATCGGGGGCATCGACCTCGAGTCGGTGGCCGCCGACGTCCTCGCCCGCCACGCGAGCGCCTGGCCGGACCGGCCCTCCGAGCTCGCCCACCGGGACCTGCCCGTCGGGGGGAAGTTCCGGTGGCGGCGGGAGGGCGAGCACCACCTGTTCAACCCGACGACCGTCCAGCGCCTCCAGCACGCCACCCGCCAGGGGCGCTACGACATCTTCAAGAGCTACACCGCGGCGGTCGACGACCAGTCGGCGCGCCTCGCGACGCTGCGCGGGTTGTTCCGCCTCCGCAGCGCCTCCGAGCTCGGCCGGGAGCCGGTCCGCCTCGAGGAGGTCGAGCCGGTGAGCGAGATCGTGAAGCGCTTCTCGACCGGGGCGATGTCCTACGGGTCGATCTCGGCCGAGGCGCACGAGACCCTCGCCATCGCCATGAACCGCCTCGGCGCGCGCTCCAACACCGGGGAGGGTGGCGAGGACCCGTCGCGCTTCCGCCCCGACCCCAACGGCGACCTCCGCCGGAGCGCGATCAAGCAGGTGGCCTCGGGGCGCTTCGGGGTGACGAGCGAGTACCTGGTCAACGCCGACGACATCCAGATCAAGATGGCCCAGGGGGCCAAGCCCGGCGAGGGCGGCCAGCTGCCCGGCCACAAGGTGTACCCCTGGATCGCCCGGACCCGCTACTCGACTCCGGGGGTGGGGCTCATCTCGCCGCCCCCGCACCACGACATCTACTCGATCGAGGACCTGGCCCAGCTGATCTTCGACCTGAAGAACGCCAACGAGCGGGCGCGGGTGCACGTGAAGCTCGTCTCCGAGGTGGGGGTCGGGACCGTCGCCGCAGGGGTCGCCAAGGCCCACGCCGACGTGGTGCTGATCTCCGGCTACGACGGCGGCACCGGTGCATCGCCGCTCAACTCCCTCGAGCACGCCGGCACCCCCTGGGAGCTCGGGCTGGCCGAGACCCAGCAGACCCTGCTCGCCAACGACCTGCGCGACCGGATCGTGGTGCAGGTCGACGGCCAGCTGAAGACCGGCCGCGACGTGGTCGTCGCCGCCCTGCTCGGGGCGGAGGAGTTCGGCTTCGCCACCGCACCGCTCGTGGTGAGCGGCTGCGTGATGATGCGGGTCTGCCACCTCGACACCTGCCCGGTGGGCATCGCCACCCAGAACCCCGAGCTGCGCAAGCGCTTCACCGGCCGCCCCGAGTTCGTGGTGAACTTCTTCGAGTACATCGCCGAAGAGGTGCGCGAGCTGCTCGCCTCGCTCGGCGCCCGGAGCCTCGACGAGGTGATCGGCCATGCGGAGGCGATCGACGTCGCTGCTGTTGCCGCCGAGACGGATTGGAAAGCCTCCGGTCTCGACCTCGGACCGCTGCTCATCGCTCCCGCCCCCGACGACCCCCGACCCCGCCGGCGGGTGCGGGCCCAGGAGCACGGCCTCGAGGAGGTCCTCGACCGCCGGCTCGTCTCGGACTGCCGCCCCGCGCTCGAAGACGCCCGGCCGGTGAGCGCCAGCTACCCGATCCGAAACCGCGACCGTGCGACGGGGACCCTGCTCGGATCGGAGCTCACCCGCCGCTACGGGGCGCCCGGGCTCCCCGACGACACGATCGACCTGACCTTCACCGGGTCGGCCGGCCAGTCCTTCGGGGCCTTTCTCCCCAAGGGGATCACCCTGCGGCTCGTCGGCGACGCCAACGACTACGTCGGCAAGGGCCTCTCGGGCGGCCGCCTGGTCCTGCGCCCGGTCGAGGTGCCCGGAGTGGCCGCCGAGGAGCAGGTGATCGCCGGCAACGTCGTGCTCTACGGGGCGACCGGCGGCGAGGCCTTCGTGCGGGGGAGGGTGGGGGAACGCTTCGCAGTGCGCAACTCGGGCGCGACCGCAGTGGTCGAGGGCGTCGGCGACCACGGCTGTGAGTACATGACCGGCGGGCGGGTCGTGGTGCTCGGCCCCACCGGGCGCAACTTCGGCGCCGGGATGTCGGGCGGGCTCGCCTACGTGCTCGACCCCGGCGGGCTCCTGGCCTCGCGGCTCAACGGCGAGATGGTCGGCCTGGAGGAGCCCGACGCCGACGATCTCTCCTGGATCGAGGCCACCTTGTCGACCCACCTCGCCCTCACCTCCTCGACCGTCGCCGCCCACCTGCTCGGCGACTGGGCCGCGGCGTCGGCGGGGTTCGTGAAGGTCGTGCCCGACGACTACCGCCGGACCATGGAAGCGGCCCGCCGGGCGGCGGCCGAGGGTCGACCGGTAGAAGAGGCGATCATGGCGGCGGCGCATGGGTGACCCCCGGGGCTTCCTCCTCCACCCTCGGGAGAGCCCGGCTCGCCGCCCCGTGCCCGTGCGGGTCAGGGACTGGCAGGAGGTCTACGAGCCGTTCCCGACCGATCGCCTGCGCGCGCAGGCGTCGCGTTGCATGGACTGTGGGGTGCCGTTCTGCAACGACGGCTGCCCGCTCGGGAACCTGATCCCCGAATGGAACGACCTGGTCCACCGGGACCGCTGGCGAGCGGCGGCCGAGCGGCTGCACGCGACCAACAACTTCCCCGAGCTCACCGGGCGGCTCTGCCCGGCGCCCTGCGAGGCCGCGTGCGTGCTCGGCATCGGGTCCGACCCGGTGACCATCGAGACGGTCGAGAAGGCGATCGCCGAGCGGGCCTGGGAGGAGGGTTGGGTCGCTCCCGTTCCCTCCGGTGTGCGCACCGGGCGGCGGGTGGCGGTGGTCGGCTCGGGCCCCGCCGGCCTCGCCGCCGCCCAGCAGCTCGCCCGGGCGGGCCACGACGTGGTGGTCTGGGAGCGGGCCGACCGTCCCGGAGGGCTGCTGCGATACGGGATCCCCGAGTTCAAGCTCGAGAAGCGGGTCCTCGAGCGCCGGCTGGAGCAGCTGCGTGCCGAGGGGGTCGAGCTGCGCTGCGGGGTCGAGGTGGGCCGCGACCTCACCGTCGGCCAGCTGCGCGCGGCGCACGACGCCGTGGTCCTCGCCATCGGCTCGACGCTGCCGCGGGACCTGCCGATCCCGGGCCGGGACCTGGAGGGGATCCACCAGGCGATGGAGTACCTGCCGCTCGCCAACCGCGTCGCCGCCGGCGACCTGGCCTCGTCGCCGGTTAGCGCCGCAGGCAGGCACGTGGTCATCATCGGCGGGGGCGACACCGGCGCCGACTGCCTCGGCACCGCCCACCGCCAGGGGGCGGCGTCGGTCCACCAGCTCGAGATCCTCCCCCGCCCGCCGGATGCCCGTGACCCGTCGACCCCTTGGCCGACCTGGCCGCTCATGTTGAGGACCTCCTCGGCGCACGAGGAGGGCGGCGAGCGGGTCTTCGCCGTGCAGACCGACGCCTTCCTCGACGACGGGTCCGGCCGGGTCGCCGGGATCCGCACCAGCGAGGTGCGCCCGGTGCCGGGGGGCGCCGGCCGGCCGGCCGGCTTCGAGCCGGTCCCCGGCACGACCGGCGAGCTGCGCTGCGAGCTGGTCCTGCTCGCCCTCGGCTTCAGCGGGCCCGAGCCCGCCCTGCCCACCGCCCTCGGCGCCTCCCTCGGTCCCCGGGGCACCGTCGAGCGCCGCGGCTACGCGACGAGCGTCCCGGGCGTCTGGGTGTGCGGCGACGCCGGGCGGGGCCAGAGCCTCGTCGTCTGGGCGATCGCCGAGGGGCGCTCGTGCGCGGCGGAGGTGGACCGGGCCCTCGCCGGCCACACCCTGCTGCCTGCCCCCTTGCCCGCCTGAGACCGCTCCTGCCTGCTGGCCGGCCCCGTCTCGGGCCTGGGCCTGCCGCGTCTCGGTCCTGGGCCTGCCGCGTCTCGGGCCGGCCCGAGGCCGGCGAGCCCTGTCTCGGTCCTGCCCCGGCCCTGGCCGGCCCCGTCTCGGGCCGGCCCGAGGCCGGCGAGGGCGCAGCGGAGCGCTACGGTGAGATGGTGGGCGACGAAGCGGCCGCAGAAGAACACGGAGCGGCTGCGCCAGGAGACGAGACGGTCCTAGAGGCATCGGCCCGCAGGCGCGCCGAGGTGGCTGCCGACCTGCCGGCGGAGGAGGAGCACCCCGCCGAGGCCGGCACCCCGGGCCGGGTGGAGGCGTGGCGGCGACGCAGCGCGCTCGGTGCGGTCCTCACCGGGATCGCCATCGGGCTCGGCGAGGTCTTCGAGGCGGAGCGCGAGCAGCCGGCGATCGTCCAGGAGACCTCCGGCCTGCCCCCGCGGGACCTGCCCGTGCAGGCCGACCTCGGGGAGGCCTCGCCCAAGCGCAGTGTGGTCCAGGTGCGCCCGTGGCTGCTCGGAGGCGCTGACGGTGACCTCTCTGCCGACCGGGAGCCGGGCGACCGGGAGCCGGCCGAGCCCTCGGGGCCCCTCTCTGGCGAGCCGACCGCTGCCGCGACCGCCCGTCGACCACCGGCGGCCACCCGGGTCCCGGCTCGCAAGCCCGCCCGCCGGCGCCTCGGGAGGAGACGATGAGCCTGTGGTCCGGCCGGCGCCGGCAGGGTGCGGGAGGTGCCGGCGAGGATGCCGAGGACCTCGACGGGCAGGACTACCGGGGCTACTCCGGGTCGGCGGCCCCCCCGCCCGAGACACCCACGTCCCCGATGCGGATGGAGGGGCGCGAGCCCCTATGGGGCTACGCCACCGCCCTCCTGCTCGCCGCCGGCGGGGTGGCCAACCTCCTCGACACGACCGGCAAGGGCGCGCTCCCCCACCCGGTGCTCTGGCCGTCGTGGGTGGGCTTGGCCCTCGCCGCCGCCCTGGCGGCGAGCCTCCAGCTGCGCAACCGGCTCCTCTCCCCCCTCACCGCCATCTTCGCGGCCTTCTTCCTCACCCTCGAGCGCGGCCCCGACTCCCTTGCGTTCTTCCACATCCTGCTGCTCGTCGGGGCCGTCGGCTTTGCCGTCGCAGTGACGATGCGCCAGCGACGGGCGCAGCGGGCGCTCGGACCGCCCCGAGGGCGCCGGGCTCGCAGCGACCGTGCCCGCCCCGCAGGACGAGCCGGCGCCGGCGGCGCCGACAGCGCAGGCGGCCCGCACCGGCCGGCGGCCAGCCGGCGCTACACCCC
>JAKARG010000136.1 GCA_021819345.1 Actinomycetes bacterium
GGGCCGAGCGCCTCGCCCGCCGCTGGAGCCCCGACACCGACGACGACGACAACGAGACGGCCGGGTCGGTCTCCATGCCGGTCTCGGTGCCGGTCTCCCCGCCGGTCTCTGTGCCGGTCTCAGAGACCGGCACAGACACCGGCACCCCCGATGGCGCTGCGTGCCAGCGTGACGGCGGTTTCCCCGAGATCCGATGAGACCCCGACTCGAGAGGACAACTCCGTACCCTTCCGCATCATCACGCCCCGGCGGCGCAGCCGCCTCCGCTCCGGCGTCCGCCGGCAGCCTGCCGGTTCGCTCGGACCCGCTCGGCGTCGTCCGCTCGCTCACCGGACGCGACCGCTTCATCGTCACGGTCCTCGCCGAGCACCAGGTGCTCACCACCGCCCAGCTCGCCCAGCTCTGCTTCGGGCGCCTCGACCTCGCGCAGCGGCGCCTGCTTCGCCTGGTCCGCCTCGGGGTGCTCGACCGGTTCCGCTGGCATGCCCTCGTCGGCTCTGAGGCCTGGCACTACACCCTCGGGCCGGCAGGCGCAGCCATAGACGCCGCCGTCCGCGGCGTCGAAGCACCCCGGCCCGCCGAGCTGCGACGGAGGGCGCTTCGCCTGGCCGCCAGCCCCCGCCTCGCCCATCTGCTCGGGGTGAACGGCTTCTTCTGCGCCCTCGCCGAGGAGGCTCGCAACCAGCCGGGCTCGGCGCTCGTCTCGTGGCGCTCCGAGCGGCGCTGCGCCGAGCTCTACGGCACCCTCGTGCGCCCCGACGCCCATGGCGTCTACCAAGAGGGTGACCAGCGGGTCGGGTTCTTCTTGGAGCACGACACCGGCAGCGAGCCGCTCGCCCGGGTGGTGTCCAAGCTCGCCGGCTACGCCGAGCTCCACGCTGCCGGCGGGCCCCGCCACCCGGTCTGCTTCTGGCTCCCGAGCGCCGCCCGAGAGGCCCACCTGCGCCGCCTCCTCGCCGAACGCCAGGGGCCGATCGCAGTCGCGACCGCCAGCGCCGAGCTGGCCGGCACTCTCGGCACCGGTCCCGTCGGGGCGATCTGGCTTGTCGTCGGGACAGACCTCCGCCGCCCGCTCGCGGAGCTCGCCCGTCCCGAGCGTCCGACGACGCCACGGTGAGCGGCCTCGGACGCCCCCTGGCGGCCGGGGCGGCCGGCCTCGCCCTCCTCGTGGTCGTCCTCGGCGCGGCGGCCGGGGGTGCCCTCGGCGGGATGCTCGGGGGCACCGGCGCGCAGGTCGCCCCGAGCGCGGACGCGCTCAGCTCCATCCCAGCCGGCTACCTCTCCCTCTACCAGCAGGCCGCCGGGGTCTGTCCTGGGCTTCCCTGGACGGTGCTCGCCGCCATCGGCACCGTCGAGTCCGACAACGGCCAGTCCACCCTGCCGGGTGTCTCGGCCGGGCAGAACGTCGCCGGAGCGATGGGGCCCCTCCAGATGCTCGGTGCGACCTTCGCCGAATACGACACCCCCATCCCCCCTGGCGGGGCCGACCCACCGAGCCCGTATGACCCGGTCGACGCCGCCTACGCCGCGGCCCGAGACCTCTGCGCCAACGGCGGGCGGGGCGGGGCGAACCTCCCCGGCGCGGTGTGGGCCTACAACCACAGCCAGTCCTACGTGACCGAGGTCCTCGACCTCGCCGCCCGCTATGGCCAGTCCGCCACCAGCACCCCGGCGAGCGCCGCCGCGGCCACCGCCGTCGCCTACGCCCTCTCCCAGCTCGGCACCCCCTACCGCTGGGGCGGGGAGACCCCCGGCGTCGGCTTCGACTGCTCGGGGCTCACCCAGGCCGCCTACGCCGCGGCCGGCATCACCTTGCCGCGCGTCGCCCAGGACCAGTACGACGCCGGGCCCCACGTGGCCCCAGGCGCGCCGCTCCAACCCGGCGAGCTCGTCTTCTTCGGCGCGTCGCCGACCGACGTCAGCCACGTCGGGATCGTGCTCAACCCCTCCGGGGAGATGATCGACGCCCCCCACATCGGCGCAGACGTTCGGGTCGAGCCGTTCCCAACTTCCATCGACACCCCTTGGGGAACAGATCTCTACCTGGGAGCTACCCGGCCGGCGGGGTGACCAGGCTGGCGAATTTCGAGCGCCTACCGATCGTTGTCATGCCGGCCAGGGGCCAAGAGCACGTCGGTGGCGCGCTTGAGGAGCTGGCGGAACACCTCTTCGCGATAGCCGACGAGAAAGGCGACAAGGTCAAACGCCGCTCTGCCGCTGGCTGTGGTGATGCTGACCGGGCTTCCCGTCGCCCGGATGACGACGATGAACACCAAGAAACCCATGCTGCCGACGACCGCGCCGAGGAACGGGCGGGCGGCGTGCCATGGTTCGTAGCTTCGGTCCCAACGACGGGCGTTGCGGAACATCCCGGTGAAGCTGATGGTCACGCCGCCCAGGGCCCCCCACCACGGGACACCGAGCGGGACGGGCCCGGCCGGATCGGGTAGGAACCGGTGCAATCCCGGCTGGTGCAGGTAGGTGAGGCCAATCGCCACCAGGGCGACGAGGTAGCCGACCTGCAAGGCGAACAGCCATGCCGATGGGTGGGTGGGTGGTGACGCCACAGCGGCTGGGGGGTCGGGGCTGTCTGGCTCGACGACGGCGCTTGATGCCACCACTTCCGGGTCTCCTGCTGTTTCCGTGGGTGCCCTGAGCTGCGGGTTCGCCGCGGAGGGCCGGGGTTGCTGGGCCTGTGACTCTTCGGTCCACTGCGAGGAGGGCTCGTCACGGGGCGCCGCAGGCGAGGCCGGACACGAGTGGCCGGCCGACCCTTGACGAGGCCGGACGCTCACCCTGCGCCAGCCACGATTGAGCAGGTCAGCCGCCCAGCGGCTGACCTACGTGCTGCCTCTGGCCTTGAGCGAGAGCCGCGGCAAGCGAACATGTGTGCGACCGGACCGACCCACGGAAACGGCAGAGGAGCCCCACTTCCGTCACGGGTGAGATCCAGATGGCCCTTGACAGTCAGGGCCAAGCGGCTCAGTAGTCAACCGGGACTCCCCACACATCCGATAGCGAACGCAGTAGTCCTGGCGGCAGGCGCTCGTCCCAGACTTGGGCGAGGCGGAACGGGTCGGCGTTCAGCCGTTCGAAGACGAGCAGACACTCAGGCTGGGAGAGCAGCGGGTTGCGGTCGTCGTCGGCGTAGTCGGTGAAGATCTCCTCCAGCTTCTCGCGGTTGGCCTCGACGAACTCGGCCAGGGTAGTCTCGTAGGCGGCCACTTCCTCGGCCCCGAGCGTCAGGGCCAGCGCCCCCAGCACATGTCGGGACAGCTCGATGTCAGTGGGGCGTGCGGCGAGAGCGTAGAAGTGGCGTTCCAAGGTTTCGAGCATGCGGGCCTCCTCGTAGCCGGGCAGGTCGCGGATTTGCCGGCGCCCCCGTGCGACCTCTCCGTCGAACAGTTCGAGCAGCGCCATCAGCCGGTAGATCGAGCGGGTGACCTCTGCTGGGGGCTCCTGGGCGGGCTTGTAGAGCAGCTCGTGGGAAACGGTCGCCCAGAGGTTCTGGGCCCGGGTGTGGACCTGGATCTCGCACAGTCGCTCTGCTTCGCCGGATGCGGCGGGGTCAGCAGGCGGTACCGACACCTCGAAGTGCACCCCGAGGTAGCTGAGGGTGTCGGGGGCGATGCTGCGACGCTTGTCCTCGTGATGGTGGACGACGAAGAGGTCACGGACGAGGTCCTCGACCTCGTCCACCTGCGACTCGTACACAGTCACGACCCGCACGCCGGCCTTGTCGTGGATGTCGTCCCACGGGGAGGCGTAGTCCTTTCGCAGTGCCTTCTTCAAGAAGCTCGCGATGTCCTTGGCCCGTCCGTTCACGTCGCAGACCAAGCCGCGGCGACGGGTGGCGGCCCGCACCCGGCCGGCCACCTCGTCGGCCAGAGCGACGTAGGCCGGCCGTTCGGCTTGGTAGCGCAGCCGCAGGGACTCGAGATCGACGAGCATCGTCAGTTCCGTCCGGTCATCTTCCGCAGCCGGTCGGTAACCTCGACCCTGGTTTGACCGTTGGGAAGGTCGGTGATGAGCACCTGCTCGCCGATGTTCTCGGGCGAGGCCAGTACCGCCACCCCGCTTTCGAAGGCCATCTGGATGCGACGCAGGTGGGCGCGCACCAGATGGGTGTCCTTGTCGAAGCCCGTCTTCGGCAGCTGCGCCTGGTCCATCTGGTCCATGAACGCCTGGCGGTCCTCGACGGCGAAGTTGTTGTTGGCGAAGGCTCGCACCGACACCTTGTCGCGGGTTCCGTTCAGCTCGGCGAGCAGCGCCACCTGGTACTGGGCCTTCTTTTCCGGCTCGCTCACCTCCTCGTTGATGAACCGCTCGGTGGCCTCGAAGAAGCGCTTGGTGGTCAGCTCGGGCTGTTCGCGCAGCCGGCACCCGAGGAACTGCTCCAAGAAGAAGTGGGCGACCGTGCCGTCGTAGCCCTTCTGAGTGTCGCAGGCCGCGCCGTCGATGGAATCGAGGTCAGCGCCAGTCTGGAGGAACAAGCCGACTTTGAACACCTTGGTGCGCTCGGTCAGCATCAGGTCACGCAGATGCTGGACGCTGAGGGTGCGGCCAGCGGGAGTGTCGGCCAGTTCCACCCGGGCGCCTTGCTCGCGTTCCAGTTTCAAGATGGCGACGCCGTGGCAGTCGGCGACGTCCACCTCGCACACCGTGAGCAGCCCTTCGGGGCTGTTGCCCTTCTGGCATACGTAGAGGTGTCGGGCCATCTCCTGGGACATCGCCACGAAGCTCGTCGTCTTGGCCGTCAGGTTGTCGAGCACGAGGCGGGGTAGCGGAGAGGTGGTCGAGGCGTCGAACTCCACGTCGTAGGCGGCGGAGCCGAGGCTGCCGGCGATCTTCTCCCGGAAGAAGTTGCGCACCTCGGCACTGAGCGGGCTTTCCACCTCGCTCAGCACCGGCTCGGCGCTGGCACCGCTCGCTAAGTGGTAGGGCACCTCGTGGACGATCACGCGCTTCACCCGCAACCGCCCAAGGTCTCGGCTCAATCTCCCTCCCGATCAGTCTCGTCGCAACAGTCTCGTCACTTCTCTCAAAGTGCCATTGTGCCCGAGCGGTGTGACAGCCGGGTGCTTCTCCCGGGTCCGAGTTCGTTGAGCCTCGGTGGGGTCGGGATCCGAAGCTCGGGGCCGGAACGCTCACGAGGAGCGGAGCTCCGCGCCGTGAGCCAGCACTCGTTGGCTCGTCGGCCGTCGGCGCCGGAGTCCACACCGAGCTGCTTGGTCAGCGTGGTGCAGCCCTCATGGGTGATCCGCACCACCCGGCGCTGGCCGCTCGTGACCCAGCCGAGCCCGACGAGCCGTTCCGATCGGAGAGCGCCTTGCCGAGCCAGCCGCCGAGGTGCGGGGCTGCTCACTCCGGTCGACGCAGTAGCGGAGGAGTGAATCGGCGGGTCGGCGGGTCGATGCCCACCCCGAACCGGGCGAGGCCGCTCCCTTCCCGGATCGGTGAGCACTGAGTGAGGTCTTCGCCATGGGCTGGGAAACCGCCACTGTGGCACCGATCCCCGTTTGAACTATGACCACCGAATACGACATGGCCGTGCGACATGGGCGCGATCAGAATGGGGCAATTCGCCGCGCAACGCTCTCCTGCGGTTCCGACCGGCATACATCAGTCTGGCGGCCAGCCCATTAAGCTCCCGTTCGGCGCAGGGCCAAGCCCTTGACCGGTCTCCACCCCAAGAGTCGAGTCAGGGCCGCCAGCGGTCGTGTAGCAGCCGCCTGATGCGGCGCCGGGCCCCACGTGCCCCAAGGCGCGCCGCTCCAAACCGGCGACCTCGTCTTCTTCGGCGCGTCGCCAACCGACGTCACCCACGTCGGAATCTACATCGGCAACGGGCAGATGGTCGACGCCCCCTACACTGAAGCCGACGTCCGCGTCGAACGGTTCCCCACCACCGTCGGCACCGCCTTCGGTGATCTGGCATTCATCGGCGCGACCCGGCCGGCGACGTAGCCCAACAGCCTACGAAGTGCTGCACCACGATCCTCGACCTGTGCGCAGTCAGCAACCGTGGCAGGAGTGTCACGATGGAGTCCGTGGACAATGCAGGCACGGCCCAGCGCTGGGACGGCGCGTACGAACACGGTGACGCCACGTGCAGCTGGTACCAGGAACGGCCCAGCCGTTCAATGGCCATGTTCGAGCGGGCCGGCGTCACACCCGAAGACAGCGTGATCGACGTCGGTGGCGGCGCGGCGCGGCTCGTCGACGAGCTCGTCGGCCGCCGCTTTTGTGACCTCACCGTGCTCGACGTCTCCGAGGTCGGGCTCGGCCACGCCCGAGCCCGGCTCAGAGCCGACGCCGAGGGTGTGACGTGGCTGGTGGCCGACGTTCTTGGCTGGGCGCCTACCCGCACCTACCGGGTCTGGCACGACCGGGCGGTGTTCCACTTCCTCACTGCCGAAGACGACCAGCGCCGCTACCTGTTCGCGCTGCACGCCGCCACCACACCCGGGGCAGTGGCGATCTTCGGCTGCTTCGCGCTCGACGGGCCGTCGTCGTGCTCAGGCCTCCCCGTGGCTCGTTACGACGCGGCCGGCATCGCCGAGCGTCTCGGCGAGAGATGGCAGCTGGTCGCCGACGACCGCGAGGAGCACACCACCCCCGGCCAGGTGGTCCAACCGTTCTCCTGGGCCGCGCTTCGACGGAGGAGCTGACCGGTGGCCGTCACCATCTACGGCGTCTGTGCCGTCAGTTTCATGATGGTGATGTACGCGCTCGAATCTCGAAGCCGACACTTCATCGCCGCGTTCGCTCTCGGCTGCGCTCTCTCGAGCAGCTACGGGTTCCTCGCCGGCACCTGGCCCTTCGGTGTCGTCGAAGGAGTGTGGACCCTCGTGGCCCTCCGCCGCTACTGGTCGACCAGACCCTCCCCGACGCACTGATCGCCCCCCGACTTGACAGACCACCCGCATAAGTCGGGATCGTGCTCAATCCCTCCGGGGAGATGATCGACGCCCCCCACACCGGCGCAGACGTGCAGGTCGAGCCGTTCCCAACCGCCATCGATGCCCCCTGGGGAACAGATCGCTACCTGGGAGCTACCTGGCCGAATATGACGAGGTAGTCAGCTAGCTCCTCCTGCCCCAAGATGTGGGGGCCAGTCCAGCAGCGGTGAGGGAACGGCGGTGACCTGATCTCCTGGGTCGACTACCCGGCGAACTGGCGGGACATCGCCGGGTTCTGCATCGCCGCCCTGTTCGTCGCCGTGTGGGCTGGCGCCCTCGCCTACTGGCGGTAGGGCAACGTCGAAGCCCGCTGGGCCGCCAGCGTGCCGTCATCGACGACGTGCTGAACGCGCAGCCACGGGAGACCGCCGACAGAGCCCCCTCACGTTACAGCCGTTGCTGTAACGTGAGGGGGTGACCATCCTTGCGGAGACCCGACTGGACGCGCTGGCCCGGGTGGGCCGGGCGCTGGCTGACCCGACGCGGTGCGCGTTGTTGCTGGCGCTGCTCGATGGACCGGCCCACCCGAGCGAGCTAGCCGCCCGCCTGAGTCTGACCAGGGCGAACACCAGCAATCATCTCGCCTGCCTGCGGGGGTGCGGGCTGGTGGTGGCAGAACCCGAGGGTCGCCAGGTCCGCTACCAGCTGGTCGACGCGAACCTGGCCCATGCTCTCGCCGACCTGGCCGATGTGGTGCTTGCCGTCGATCCCGACCGGCCGTGCCTCGACACCCAAGGCGTCCTCTGATGGGCCACGACCACGGGCACGGGTCAGCGACCGCGGCAAGCGGGCAGCGTGGGCGGCTGACCCTCGTGCTGGGTATCACCGTCACGATCTTGGCCGTCGAGATCGTAGATCGG
>JAKARG010000137.1 GCA_021819345.1 Actinomycetes bacterium
CCGATCTCGAGGAAGATGAACGAGCCGCTCGGGCGCTTCGGGTCCTTCAGGCCCGCACGGGTACGCCGGATCGCCTGCGACACCGCCTTGATCGCGTCCTCCTGGCCGATCACCCGCCGGTGGAGCTCGTCTTCCATCCGGAGGAGCTTGGCGGTCTCCTCCTCGGTCAGCTTGTAGACGGGGATCCCGGTCCAGTTGGCGAGGACCTCGGCGATCACCTCCTCGTCGACCACGTCGAACAGGTCGACCCCCTCGGCCCGCCACTCCTGCTCCTTGGCGGCCTTGCGCTGGAGCAGCTCCTCCTCCCTCTCCCGGTGCCGCTTGGCCGCCTCGAAGTTCTGCTTCTCGATCGCGTGCTCCTTGTCGTGGCGCACCCGGCCGAGCTCGTCCTCGATCGCCTTGTAGTCGGGGGGGGTCGCCATCCGGCGGATCCGCAGCCGGCTCCCTGCTTCGTCGATCAGGTCGATCGCCTTGTCCGGTAGGTAGCGGTCCGCAATGTAGCGGTCGGCCAGGTTGGCCGCGGCCACCACCGCCTGGTCGGTGATGGTCACCCCGTGGTGGCTCTCGTAGCGGTCCCGCAGGCCCTTCAGGATCTCGATCGTGTGCGGGAGCGAAGGCTCCTCGACCTTGATCGGCTGGAAGCGCCGCTCGAGCGCGGCGTCCTTCTCCAGGTGCTTGCGGTACTCGTCGAGGGTGGTCGCCCCGACGGTCTGCAGCTCCCCGCGGGCGAGCATCGGCTTCAGGATCGACGCAGCGTCGATCGCCCCTTCGGCGGCCCCTGCCCCGACCAGGGTGTGCAGCTCGTCGATGAACAAGATGATGTCGCCGCGGGTGCGGATCTCCTTCAGCACCTTCTTCAGCCGCTCCTCGAAGTCCCCCCGGTAGCGCGAGCCGGCGACCAGCGCCCCGAGGTCGAGGGTGTAGAGCTGCTTGCCCTTGATCGTCTCGGGAACGTCACCGCTCACGATCTTCTGCGAGAGCCCCTCGACGATGGCGGTCTTGCCGACCCCGGGCTCGCCGATCAGCACCGGGTTGTTCTTCGTGCGCCTGGAGAGCACCTGCATGACCCGCTCGATCTCCCGCTCGCGGCCGATGACCGGGTCGAGCTTGCGCTCCCGGGCCAGCTGGGTGAGGTTGCGACCGAACTGGTCGAGGACCGCCGAGCCGCTCGGGGTCTCCGCCGGCGCCCCCGGGGCGACGGGCGCCCCCTTGCCCTCGGCGGCCTGCGGGCCTCCCTGCTGGTAGCCCGAGAGCAGCTGGATGACCTGCTGGCGGACCCGGGAGAGGTCGGCCCCGAGGCTCACGAGCACCTGGGCGGCGACGCCCTCGCCCTCTCGCACGAGGCCGAGGAGCATGTGCTCGGTGCCGATGTAGTTGTGCCCGAGCTGGAGGGCCTCGCGAAGCGACAGCTCGAGCACCTTCTTCGCCCGGGGGGTGAACGGCGGGGACCCGGTGGTCGCGCTGCCGGCCGGCCCGATGGTCTCCTCCACCTTCTCGCGCACCGCCTCGAGGCTGATCCCGAGGCTCTCGAGCGACTTCGCCGCCACACCCTCGCCCTCGTGGATGAGCCCGAGCAGGATGTGCTCGGTGCCGATGAAGTTGTGGTTGAGCAGGCGGGCCTCTTCCTGGGCCAGCACCAGGACTCGTCGGGCTCGGTCGGTAAAACGTTCGAACAAGTGGACCGCCTCCATCGCGGCTTCTCGGACCTCGGTGGCCCTTCCGGCATTCCGGAAGGCGGGGAGAGCCTTCACGGCTCCACTCGCCCTGGCCGGGGCACCACCTGGCCCTGCGTTGGCTCAGTGTACCCGTGCGCCCCTGCTTGGTAGCTCACGTCCCGGAGCGGCTCCAAGCACCCGAGCCGGGCATCGCGGAGCCGGGCTCGGGAGCCGGGCACGGGAGCCGGGCACCGGCCCCGAGGCCCGCACCGGCTGGTCCGCCAGGCTCGGGTTTCGCGCTTGGACAGCCGGCTCGCGTACTCTCGGCCGTGGTGAACGCCCTAGAGCAGCTCCGGCTACCCGCCATCGACGGGCACCTGGAGGCGGTCGAGGGAGCCCTGCGCGAGGCGGTGAGGACCGACGATCCCTTCCTCACCGAGGTCGCCGGCCACCTGGTCCACGCCGGAGGCAAGCGGCTGCGGCCGGCGCTCACCGTGGCCTCTGCGCTCGCCGGCGGCGCCGAGATCGACGCGTCGGTGGTCCAAGGCGGGGTGTCGGTCGAGCTGGTCCACCTGGGGTCGCTCTACCACGACGACGTGATCGACCAGGCCGACTCCCGGCACCGGGTCGACAGCGTCAACGCCCGCTGGGGGAACCTGGTCGCGATCCTCGCCGGCGACTTCCTCCTGGCCCGGGCCTCGGAGATCGCGGCTCGTCTCGGGACCGAGATCGCCGAGCTGCTCGCCACCACCATCGGCGCGCTGTGCGCCGGAGAGGTCGCCCAGCTGCAGGCCGCCTTCGACCCCGGTCGCTCCGAGGCCGCCTACCTGCGAGCGGTGGAGGGCAAGACCGCCTCGCTCTTCTCGGCGAGCTGCCGGATCGGCGGCCTGGTGGCCGGGCTCCCCCGTGACCAGGTCGACGCCCTCACCGGCTACGGCAAGGCCCTCGGAGTGGCCTTCCAGATCTGGGACGACATCCGCGACCTGGTCGGCACCGACGACCTGCTCGGCAAGCCGGCGGGCCACGACATGGTGGAGGGCACCTACACCCTCCCGGTGATCCGAGCGCTCGCCCGTCCCGGGGTCGGCGACGACCTGCGCTGCCTGCTCGGCCACGCCCTCGACCCGCCGAGCCGGGACAAGGCCCGGGACCTGATCCTCTCCACCGATGCCGTCGCCAGCGCGACCGTAGAGGGAAGGCGCTGGGCCGAGCGGGCGGCGGCTGCGCTCGGGCCGCTGCGCTCGCCGGGCTCCCCGGCCGAGGCGCTCGACGGCCTCGCAGGGCTCGGCGCATCGCTATTCGACCACCTCGACCTCGGCTGAGCGACCCCGGGGGAGGGGGAAAGGGCACCGGCGAGGCGGCTCCGGCCCCGCGGAGCCCCAGGGCCCGTGCTCGCTGCGGACGAAGCGGCGCCAGTCCCGACCGGCCCGCCATCGGGCTCGGGGCTGCTCGGATCAGGCTTGCTCGGGGCGGGGCTACTCGGCTCGGGGATGCTCGGGCTGGGCTTGCTCGGGCTGGGCTTGCTCGGGCCGGGCTTGCTCGGGGCGGGCTTGCTCGGGGCGGAGGGTCGGGAACAAGATCACGTCACGGATCGCCTCGGCGCCCGAGAGCAGCATGGCGAGGCGGTCCATCCCGATCCCGACCCCACCGGTGGGCGGGAGCCCGTACTCGAGCGCCCGGAGGTAGTCGTCGTCGACGACCATCGCTTCCTCGTCGCCGGCAGCGCGGGCCTTCGACTGCGACTCGAAGGTGCGCCGCTGCTCGTCGGGGTCGTTGAGCTCGCTGAACGCGTTGGCGAGCTCCCGCCCCGCCACGACCGGCTCGAAGCGCTCCACCAGCCCGCGCTTGCTGCGATGGTCTCTCGCCAGGGGGGAGACCTCCTTCGGGTAGTCCATCACGAAGACCGGGCCCCACAAGGCCGGCTCGGTGGTCTTCTCGTAGATCTCGAGCAGCAGCTTCCCGGGCCCCCACGACCCCTCGACCGCCACATCGTGGGCGGCGGCGACCTTGCGCAGCTCGTCGAGTGGAGTGTCGAGGTCGACCTCGGCGCCGGCGTGCTCGGCGATCAGCTCGAACATGGTCGCCCGCCGCCACGGTGGGGCGAGCTCTAGCGGCCGGCCGCCGTAGGTGAGGGAGGTGGTGCCGAGCAGGACCGTCGCCAGATGGGCCACCAGCTGCTCGACCAGGTCCATCATCTCGTGGTAGTCGGCGTAGGCCTGGTAGGCCTCGAGCATGGTGAACTCGGGGTTGTGGCGGGGGGAGAGCCCCTCGTTGCGGAACACCCGGCCGATCTCGAAGACCCTCTCGATCCCGCCGACGACGAGCCGCTTCAGGTGCAGCTCCAACGCGACCCTCAGGTAGAGGTCCATGTCGAGGGTGTTGTGGTGCGTGACGAACGGCCGGGCGCTGGCACCCCCTGGAAGGGTGTGCAGCACCGGGGTCTCGACCTCGACGAAACCCCGGTCCTCCATGAAGCGACGGGTGAGCGAGATCATTCGGCTCCGGAGCAAGAAGGTCTCCCGGGAGCCCTCGTTGGCCCACAGGTCGGCGTAACGCTGGCGGTAGCGGAGATCGGGGTCGGAGATGCCGTGCCACTTGTCGCCGAAGCTGCGGCGGGCCTCCGCTAGCAGCACCCAGCGCTCCACCTTGACCGACAGCTCCCCGGTCCGGGTGGCCACCACCTCGCCGGTGGCACCGATCCAGTCACCGAGGACGAGCTGGACGAAGCCGTCGAAGTCGGCGGTCCAGCCGGCACCGGCGAACAGCTGCAGCCTGCCGGAGGAGTCGCCGAGCACCCCGAAGGCGATGCGCCCCTGCTCCCGGAGGAGCACCAGCCGGCCGGCGACCGACACCACCTCGCCGGTCCCGGTGCCTGCAGCGAGGTCGGGGTGGGCGGCGCGCACCTCCGCGGTGGTCGCAGTCCGCTCGTAGCGGTACGGGATGGCGGGCCGGGGGCGCTCGGTCATGGGGGCCCGATGCTTGCGGACCGGCGGAGCTCCCGCAAGGACACCGCCGCATGCCCCGGCCCTACCCGCCGCCACCCGCCGGCCGGCCCTACCCGCCGCCACCCGCCGGCCGGCCCTACCCGCCGCCACCCGCCGGCTTGCCCCCTGGTCGCTCGCCGGCCGCCCGCTTGCCCCGGCCGGCCCTACCGCCCCAGCCTGCCCGTTCTCCCCCATCCGGCCGGCCGGCGAACGAGCCTGCGTGCCCTACCGCCGGAAGGCCCGTCGCTCAGGGGCGGTTCCGGCCGAAGATGATCCGCAGCCCCTCCAGGGTGAGCCACGGCTCCAGGTGGTCCACCGCCTCGGTGACCGGGGCGATCAGACCGGCCAAACCGCCGGTGGCGACCACGGTCGCCGGCCCCACCTCGCCCTCCAGGCGCCGGCAGAGCCCGTCGACCTGGGCGGCGAAGCCGTAGATCGCCCCGGACTGGACCGACTCGACGGTGTTCTTGGCGAGCAC
Organism: Actinomycetes bacterium; assembly: GCA_021819345.1. Taxonomy (GTDB): domain Bacteria; phylum Actinomycetota; class Acidimicrobiia; order Acidimicrobiales; family Palsa-688; genus JAKAQB01. Next base: position 5,118 of record JAKARG010000137.1, read on the forward strand.
GTTGGTCGGCTCGACCAGCTCGACGCGTGGCAGGAGGGCGGCACGGGAGAAGAGCGCCTCCAGGGAGATCTCGACGCCGGGGAGGATCACCCCGCCCAGGTACTCCCCGTTGGCCGAGACCACCTCGAAGGTGGTCGCAGTCCCGAAGTCGACGACGATGGTCGGACCGCCGTAGCGGTCGAACGCGGCGACGGCGTCGGCGATGCGGTCGGCGCCCACCTCCCGGGGGTTGTCGTAGAGGATCGGCATCCCGGTCTTGATGCCGGGCTCGACAATGACCGTCGGCACCCGGTACCAGCTCTCGGCCATCTCCCGCATGGCAGCCCTGAGCCGCGGCACGACCGAGGCAACCGCCAGGCCGGTGACCTCCTCCCGGACGTCGAGGCCGTGCAGGCCGAACAGCTCGACGAGCTGCAGGGCGAGCTCGTCGGCCGTCCGGCTCGCCATCGTCGCGACCCGCCAGGTGTGGAGCAGCTCGGTCCCGCTGCCGGCCGGTCCGTCGCCGGGACCGAACAGGCCGAGCACGGTCTGGGTGTTGCCGACATCGACTGCGAGGAGCACCTAGGCCTCTTCGGGGTGGGGAGAGGTCGCCGGGAGGTTGTCGATCAGACGGACGCCGCCGAGCCGAGCGGCGGCCAGCAGCCGCAGCGTGCCCGCTACCGCCTCCGGTCGGCTGAGGTCGCCGGGGCGGACCACGGCGGCGTAGTCGGCTTCGAAGCGCGCTTCGGCCTCGAGGACGGCGCGCATGGCTGCCTCGACGTCGCCCGGGTCGGTGGCCTCCTCGTCCTCGACCATCCGCCGCCCGGCGAGCAGGGCTGCGTAGAGCCGGGGGGCGACCGTGCGCTCCTCGGCGCCGAGGCGGGCGTTGCGGCTCGACAGGGCGAGCCCGTCTGGGTCGCGTACCACCGGGCAGGCGACCACCTCTACGGGCAGCGACAGGTCGGCGACGAGCCGGCGGACCACGGCGAGCTGCTGGAAGTCCTTCTCCCCGAAGTACGCGAGGCATGGCCCGGCGAGGGCCAGGAGCTTGGTCACGATCGTCGCCACCCCGTCGAAGTGGCCGGGCCGGGCAGCACCCTCCCAACGGTCGGTCAGGCCGGCGACGTGGACCCTCGTCAACGGAGGCTCGGGCCACATCTCGGCCGCGGGAGGGGCGAACACCAGGTCGGCACCGGCAGCCGACGCCGCCTCCAGGTCCCGGTCGAGATCACGTGGGTAGTGCTCCAGGTCCTGGTCCTCGCCCTTGCCGAACTGGAGCGGGTTGACGTAGATCGTCACCGCGACGGTCGTGGCTTCCGCCGCTGCCCGGCGGACGAGCGAGAGGTGACCCCCGTGGAGGGCGCCCATGGTCGGCACCAGCCCGACCCGGCCCCCGCTGCTGCGGGCGGAGCCGAGCACCGCGACCAGCTCGTCCCGGCGCTCGAGGAGCGTCGCGGTCACTCGCAAGGTTCCCGGCCGCCGCCCGAGGCCAACCCGTCGCCAGTGGCACCGTCTCCAGTGGCACCGTCGCCGGCAGTCGTACCCACGCCGCCAGTGGTAGCGCCGCCGCTAGTGATACCGCCGCCGCGAGTCGCACCCACGCCGCCGGGAACCAGATCGCCGAGGCGCCGGACGTGACCGCCGGAGAGGGCCGTCCCGATGATCCCGGCCGCGCCCGGATGCTCTGCGACCAGCTCGGGGGCGAGGTCGGCGAGCGGGCAGAGGACGAAGGCTCGCTCCCACATCCGGGGGTGGGGGACGACCAGCTCGGGCGGGTCGTCGACGACCTCGTCGCCGACGATCAGCACGTCGACGTCGAGGGTCCTCGGTCCCCAGTGCTCCCGGCGAACCCGCCGAGCGGCGTCCTCGGCGCGGTGGGCCTCGGCGAGCAGCTCATAGGGTCCGAGCCGGGTGTGGAGCTCGACCACCGCGTTGACGAACGGCCCTTGGCCGCCAGGCCCTCCGACCGGGTCGGTCTCGTAGAGGGGGGAGACCGCCGAGACGTCGGGCAGGCCCGTGACCGCCCGGCGGAGGTGGGCAGGGCGGTCGCCCAGGTTCGAGCCGAGGGCGAGGAACGCCCGTCGGGAGGCGACGGGCGGGCTCATCCCCGCCTCCCGGAGCGCCACGTCCTGCTCATCGGGGCGTCTCGGCGCGACGGGTCACGCGGACCGCAGCCGAACGGAGGTCCGCTGGCACCGGTGGGCGCAGCTTGCGGACCGTGACCGTCGCCTCTGTCACCCGCCCACCGCCGGCCCCGAGCACCGCCCGAGCGACGCGCTCGGCCAGCTTCTCGATCAGCTCGGCGTGTGGCCCCTCCACGACCGCGACGGCTGCTGCGGCCACTGCCCCGTAGTCGACCGTGTCGGCCAGGTCGTCGGAGAGGCCGGCGGCGTGAAGGTCGACCGACAGGTCGAGGTCCACCTCGAAGGGCTGGGGGCGCCCGCGCTCCTCGGGGAGGGCGCCGTGGGTGCCGAGGGCCCGAAGCCCGCGCAGCTCGATCCGGTCGCCACCGACCTCACGCATGGCCGCTAGGAGCCGAGCGGCTCGGGAGCGTGGCCGACCATCCCCGCCGCGGAGGTGACCAGCAGGCGGCCGTCGGAGCCCATCTGGCGGTGGAGGATCCGCTCCACCACCTCGATCGCCTGGGCGCTCGAGGTGAGCAT
>JAKARG010000138.1 GCA_021819345.1 Actinomycetes bacterium
GGGGCGCCGGCGGCGACCTCGGCGCCGGGGCCGAGCACCGAGCTGGCACCTGGGGTGGCGGCAGCCACGGGCTCGGCCGGAGTGGCTGGGACCGAGACGCCCGAGGCACCCGGGGCGACCTCGGGAGAGGGGGGCTCCCAGTTCGGTCAGGAGGTCGTCGCCAGGGCCCGGGCCGAGCTCGGCGTCGCCTACCGCTGGGGTGGCGCCAGCCCTTCGACCGGCTTCGACTGCTCCGGGCTGGTGCAGTACGTATTCGGCCAGCTCGGGGTGAGCCTGCCGCGCACGAGCGAGGAGCAGGTCGCTGCCGGCATCGCAGTCCCCGACCTGGCCGCGGCCCAGCCCGGCGACCTCCTCTTCTTCGAGCCCGGCCCGCGCGGTCCGGGCCACGTCGGCATCTACATCGGCAACGGCCAGATGATCGACGCCCCCTACACCGGGGCGGACGTTCGGGTCGACCCCGTCTGGACCACGCCGGTTGCCATCCGACAGGTGCTCCCCGGTCCCTCCGGGACCGCCACGCTCACCGGGAGCGCTACGACCGGGATGGCCGCCGCCAGAGCGCCGGTCGGCCTCGATGCACTGGTCCGCTCGGCCGCGACAGCGGCCGGCGTGCCCCCGAGCCTGCTCGGGGCGCTCTTGCAGACCGAGTCCGGCTTCGACCGAGACGCCGTCTCGTCCGCGGGTGCCGAGGGGATCGCCCAGCTGATGCCTGCGACCGCCTCCTCCCTCGGGGTCGATCCCTTCGACCCGCAGCAGGCCGTGCCGGCTGCCGCCGGCCTGCTGCGCTCCTACTACGACCGCTTCGGTAGCTGGAGCCTGGCACTTGCCGCTTACAACGCCGGGCCGGCGGCGGTGGAGAGCTTCGGCGGTGTGCCCCCCTACCCGCAGACCGAGTCCTACGTGGCCCGGATAACGAGCCTCGCCGGTCAGGCGACGTGAGCGCCATGGGAGCACCCGCATCCCGGGGCGGGGCGCCGGCCGTGGCCGCCGGCAGCCGAGCGGTCCCCGCCGAGCCGTTGCGGCGACCCGCCAGTGGCGAGGCGAGCGGAGACCGGGCAGGGGAGTTCGCCGGCCTGCTCGCCGCGGCGAGCAAGAGCCCGGCCCCACCTGGCGGCCCCGAGCCCGCCGGGCCACACCGGGCAGAGGGGACCCTGGTCGGAGATGGCGCCGCGCCGGCCCATCCCCTGCTCCGCGCGGGCGAGACGGACGATCTGCCTCCGGGTGGGACGGGTGACCTGCGATCCGCTGGCCTCACCGAGAGGGGCTCTCCGGTCTCGATCCTCGGGACCCGGCCAGGCGGCGGCACGGCTCCTGCCGAGGACCCCGGCGAGCTTCGGGCGGCGGCGGGTGGCTCTCCTCCGTCGTCTGTCGTGCTCGACGCCGGAGCCCCGGCAGCGCACTCGACGGCGGCATCAGCCGGCGTCTCATCGGGCTCCAGACCGGCTCCGCCCGGTGGCCCGTTGCGAGCGGGCAGCCCGCCGCCCGCCGGGCGGGCGCGCTCCGCCGAGCCGACCCCGCCCCCTGGTTCAACGCTTGCCGCCGGGCCGACCCCGCCCCCTGGGCCCCTTGCCGGCGGGCCGACCCCTCCTGTCGGGCTGCCACTTACCGACCCGCCGAGCCTGGGACTTGCCGGCCGCGGGTTGCCCGCACCTACACGGGTCGTCCCGGACCAGGGTCGGGGGCCGCTTCCCGCCGTTGTGGTCCAGCCGTCGCCCGCCGGCAGCGCTGGCCGGCCGTCGGGACCCGCCCGGATCGGTGCGCCGAAGCCGGTGGTCACCGGCTCTCGGCCGGGGAGCCAGGACGGAGGACAGCCCCTCGCCTCCGGCTCGCCGGCAGCCGCCGCCCTCGGGGCCGCTCCGGCGGGCACCCCTGCGCCACCGACCGCCGGCGGGCAGGTGCCGGCGGAGTCGCTGTCTGGGCCGGTCGCCCGTCAGCTCGCCATCGAGCTCGGGGGCCCCTTCGAGGGCCCGGACGGGTCCAGGGGTGTGAGCCTCCAGCTGCAACCCGAGTCGCTCGGCGAGGTCCGGGTCACCGTCACGCTCCGCGCCGAGCAGGTGCAGATCGAGCTGCACCCCGTCACCCCTGCCGGGCACTCGGCGATCGCCGCCGGACTGCCAGAGCTGGAGCGCTGGCTGGCCTCCCAGCCCTCGGGCGGGGCGGTCACCCTCCACCGCCCTGCGGACCAGCAGGGTCGGCCCCATTCCCGGCCCGAACGCCAGCCACCCGGGCCCGGAGCCGGCCGGGAGCGCAGGGCGGACCAGCCTCCGGGAACCGAGGTGGGCCAGCCAGTCGCCGCCGAGGCGCCATCCGGCCACCTCTCGCTCCTGCTGTGAGCCCGCGGTGAGCCCACCTCCGGGCGCGCCGACGGGCTTCGGCTGCCGGAGGAGCATCCGAGCCGCCTGCCGGGCCCCTTCCGCCCCCTGCACCGAAACCCCGAGGAGTGACAATGATCAACCCACTCGCATCCGTCATCCCGACCTCGACCACCACGACCGGCCCGGCGCAGTCGACCGGATCGCCGGGCTCGACCGCTTCTCCGGCGGCAACCGCGCTCGGCGGCCCCACGACATCCTCGAGCTCCACGGCGGCTACCTCCTCGACCTCCACGGTGACGACCTCCAGCCAGGGGGTCGGCGGCCTGCTCAACCCGCAGACCTTCCTCCAGCTGCTCGTCGACCAACTGAAGTACCAGGACCCGCTGTCGCCCACGAGCAGCAGCCAGTTCGTCTCCCAGGTGGCGCAGCTCTCCCAGGTCGAGGCAGTCCAGCAGCTCAACCAGGAGCTCGGCGCGTCCTCGGGGTCCGAGCAGGCGATGTCGGCAGCCAGCCTGATCGGCAAGCAGGTCCAGGCCACCGGCTCCGGGGGATCGCCGGTGAGCGGGGTCGTGACGAGCGTGAGCCTGTCGTCGGGCTCCCCGGTCCTCTTGGTCGGCGGGAGCCAGGTCCCCCTGAGCGAGGTCACCGAGATCTCGGGCAGCAGCGGTGGCGCCGTCGGCTGAGACCACCACCCGCCGGACCGCCAGCCTCCAGCAGCTGTCCGGCCCGACCCCGATCCACCGACCCGATCCACCAACCACCAACCACCAACCACCGACCACCGACCCCGATCCACCAACCCAGATCCACCAACCACCGACCAGGAGCGCCCACCCATGACCGTCCGATCCCTTGCCGCCGCCGACTCCGGCATCCAGGCCGCCCAGACGCAGCTCGACGTCATCGGCAACAACATCGCCAACGTCGACACCGACGGCTACAAGCAGACCACCGCCGAGTTCTCCGACCTGCTCAACCAGCAGCTAACCCCCGCTGGCGCGCCGGTGCCCGGGCTCGCCTCCACCAACCCCTCCGCAGTCGGCTCGGGGGTGGCGGTCTCGCAGATCGCCACCAACTTCGGGGAGGGGGCGATCATCCAGACCGGAGTGCCCACCGACGTCGCGATCGAGGGCAACGGCTTTTTCGTGGTGAGCACCGCCGGGCAGGTGAGCTACACCCGCGCCGGCAACTTCCACCTGGACGCCAACGGCACCCTCGCCACCGCGGACGGAGGCGAGGTCCAGGGGTGGATGGCTCAGCCGGGAGGAGCGATCAACACCACGGCCCCTACGACCGCTCTTTCGATCGACCTCGGCGGCACCGTTGCGCCCGTACCGACCGGCACCGTCGCCCTCGGTGGGAACATTCCCGCTGGGTCCACCTCCCCGGTGACGACCACCTTCAGCGCGTACGACCAGCTCGGCAACCCGGTGCCGGTCACCCTGACCTTCACCCCACCGACCGGAGGGGGCACCGCCTGGACCCTGCAGGGCACCGTGCCGAAAGCCGGCGGGGGCACCACCGATCTGTGGGCGACGCCACCTACGGTGACCTTCGGGGCGAACGGCCAGGTCAGCGCGGTCAGCGGCTCGACGGGTAGTGCCACGACCGGCTTCACCCTGCCGGTAGGGACCTCGCCGACGGGGGTCCCGCTCAGCTTCACCTTCCCTCCTGCGGGCACCTCGGGTGCGGTGACCCAGATCGCCGGTACGCAGACGATCGCCTACAGCACCCAGAACGGCTCCCCCGGCGGCACCCTCGAGTCCTGGTCGGTCGGCCCGAGCGGCCTCATCACCGGCACCTTCTCCGACGGGCGCAGCTCGAGCCTCGGCCAGATCGCCCTCGCCGGCTTCAACAACCCCGGCGGGCTCGTGAGCACCGGCAACCTCTCCTACCAGGCATCCGCATCCTCGGGCCAGGCCCAGGTCGGCCCCGCTGGGACGGGAACCGTCGGGACCCTGGAGGGAGGTGCGCTCGAGCAGTCCAACGTCAACCTGGCCGGCGAGCTCACCGACCTGGTGAGCGCCCAGACCGCCTACCAGGCCGACACCAAGGTGGTGAGCACCACCGACCAGGTGCTGCAGTCGCTCGTCAACATGCCCTGAGCGGTCGCCGCCGGCTGACCCCGACCGACCCTGTGCACGGCCGCGCAGGGCCCCGGGACCTCCTCCCAGCGGGCCCTGGGCGGCCGACCGCCGCCCCCTGGCTACAGAAAGGCCCCCAGGGCGCCGTAGATCCTCCCGGAGGTCAACCCGTGCTCACCCTGACCAAGCTCGACGGCAGCCCGACGGTGCTCAACCCCGATCATGTCGAACGGGTCGAGTCCCACCCCGACACGGTCGTGTACCTGACCTACGGGGCCCACCTCGTGGTGCGCGAGTCGGTGGAGGAGGTGGTCGATGGCATCCTCGAGGCCAAGGCGGAGGTGCTCCGCCGGGCGACGTGCGTGCCCGGGGCTACCGGTCGGGGTGTGCCGGCGCGACCGAACCGGCAGCTGAGGGTGCTCGAGCCCGACGGGAGCGAGGAGCGATGACCGGCATCGGCATCGCCGTCGCCGTGGTCGCCATCCTCTCCGCCATGGTCCTCGACCACGGGAGCCCGGTACAGCTCGTCAACATCCCGGCGATGATCCTGGTCCTCGGCGGGACCCTTGGGGTGACTGCCGCCGGCGGCTCTCGCTCCCAGGCGAAGAAGATCCCCCGCCTGCTCCTGCGGGCGTTGAAGCCGCCGGCGCTGCCCGACTCCCGTGCTGCCGTCGTCGCCCTCGTCGGCCTGGCCAAGGAGGCCCGCCGGGGAGGCTTGGTCGAGATGGACCGGCTCGCCCGGGAGAGCGGCGACCCGTTCCTCGTGAAAGGGGCCGAGCTGGTGGCGTCGAGCTCCGACCCCGAGCAGGTGGACGAGATCCTGGGGGCAGAGATCGAAGGGATGCGAGCCCGCCACCGTCGCGGCGCGAAGGTCTTCTCCGACATGGGCGGCTTCGCGCCGACCCTCGGGATCCTCGGCACGGTGATCGGCCTCGTCCACGTCCTCGGCCACCTCGGTAGCCCGCGCACCCTCGGGCCGGCGATCGCCACCGCCTTCGTGGCGACGCTGTGGGGGGTCTTCACGGCCAACGTGGTCTGGTTGCCGGTGGCCAACCGGCTCCGCTCGCTGAGCGAGGCCGAGACCGAGTACCGCTCGCTCATCATCGAGGGCCTGCTCGCCATCCAGGCCGGCCACTCGACCAACGCGGTGCGCGACCGCCTGGTCACCTACCTCCCGCCGGCGGACCGGGAGCTCGACGATCCCGCTACCCCGTCCCGCAGCGAGGAAGCGGCGGCGTGAGCCGGACGGTCCCGCACCGCCGCCGGCGGGACCCCGACCCCGAGGAGGCCCACGCCGGCGGCATGGAGAGGTGGCTGCTCACCTACTCAGACATGATCACCCTCCTGCTCGCCCTGTTCGTGGTCCTCTTCGCCCTGGCGAGCGTCAACAAGGCCAAGCTCGAGCAACTGAGCCAGAGCATCCACCGCAGCCTCGACTCCGGCGGGATCAGCGTCGGCGCGGGGAGGACTCCGGCGCAGCTGGCCAGGTCGCACCCGGTGGCCACCACCGTCCCCAACCCCACGCTGGCCCACCTGCACCCCGAGGAGTCCTCCCTGTCGGCCCTGGAGGCCCAGGTGAAGGCCTCCCTCGCCGCCCACGGGCTCCTCGGCGACGTGGCGGTGCAGGCCGAGGCAGACGACTTCGTGGTCCAGCTGCTCGCCGACACCCTCTTCTACGCCACCGACTCGGCCACCCTCACCCCGGTCGGCGAGCAGGTCGTCGACGCCACCGGCAAGGTCCTCGCAAGCCATCCCAACGTGGTGGCCGTGAGGGGCTACACCGACGACACGCCGGTGATCGGTGGACCCTTCTACTCCAACTGGCAGCTGTCGGCTTCGAGGGCGGTGGTGGTGGTGTTGCGTCTGGTCCACGTCGACGGGGTCAACCCGAGCCAGGTGGTTGCCGAAGGTTACGGGGACACCCACCCAGTGGCCCCCAACGACTCGCCGGCCAATCGGGCCCGCAACCGGAGGGTGGACATCGTCGTGTACGCCCTCGGAGCCCCCCTGCCATGAAGATCGCCGAAGCCAAGAGCCGACGGGTCGAGCTGCACGACTTCCGCCGCCCGGAGCTGATCGACCGCCAGCGCCTCTCGGTCCTCGGCGGAGTCCTCGAGTCCTTCGCCCGGCACGCCACCGTCGAGCTGTCGACGCTGTTGCGCAGCTCGTGCCAGGTGGCCCTCGACGGCGTCGAGCAGCGCTCCTGGGCCGAGGTCGTCGCCGGCCTGCCGGCACAGGTCGACCTGGTGAGCTTCGGGCTGCCCCCCCTGCCCGGCCTGGGCGTCCTCGCCCTGGGCAGGCAGACGGTGATGGCGGTGGTCGACCTGCGCATGGGTGGCACCGGGGAGGTCGCCGGGCTCGACCGGGAGATCACCGAGGTGGACCAGGCGCTGCTCGCCCCGATCCTCGACGGCTTCCTCGGCGAGCTCCCCCGCAGCCTGGGCAAGCTCATGGCCGTGCGGGTCCGCGTGGCCGCCCAGGAGACCAACGCCCAGTTCGTCCAGATCGCTGCGCCCCGCGAGACCTGCATCGCGGCGAGCTTCACGCTCAACCTGGCCGGGGTGCTGGCCGATGTGCTCACCATGGTGATGCCGGCAGCCGGTCTCGGACCGCTCCTCGAGGCGCTACGCCTCGGCGGTCCGGGGCTCGCCGAGCGGGACTCGCCCTGCGTCGACCCGGCCGTCGTAGGGGAGGTGCCGGTCGAGCTCCGCTTGCGCTTCGCCCCGGTCTCGATCCCCTCTAGGGACCTGCTCGCCCTGGAGCCCGGAGTCGTGCTCGCGCTCGGCCACCCGGTGCAAGACCCCCTGGAGCTGGCGATCGGCGACGTCGTCGTCGGGTCGGCGGAGCTCGGCGCCACCGGGCGCCGATGCGTTGCCCGGATAACGAGAATGGAGAAAAAGGAGTGACAGACGCGCTGGGGCCGCTTCGCGACGTGCCGATGGAGGTGTCGGTCGAGATCGGCCGGACGAGCATGCGCCTCGCCGACGTCTACGGGATCGCAGTGGGCCAGGTGATCGAGCTCGACCGCGCGGTCGGTGCACCGGTCGACATCCTCGCCAACGACAAGGTGCTGATCGCCCGCGGTGAGGTCGTGGAGGTCGACGACGAGTACGGCGTCAGGGTCACCGAGGTGGTCGGCGGCAGCGGCGGAGCAGAGCCCGGGTGAGCAACCTGGAGCTGGTCGTGCGCACCGCGATCGCCCTCGGAGCTGTCGTCGCCGCCATGTGGGGGCTCGCTCGCCTCGCCCGCAGGACCGGGAGAGCCGGCCGGGCCGGAGGAACGATCCAGGTGCTCGCCGGGCGCAGCCTCTCCCGGGGGTCG
>JAKARG010000139.1 GCA_021819345.1 Actinomycetes bacterium
GCGCAGGTAGCCGGCGACGACACCCATCAGCCGGTCGCTCAGCTCCTCTTGGTGCACCAGCACTCGCTCCTCGCTGGCGATCCAGCCCCTCAAGGCGCCGTAGAGCCCGGGGAGGACGACTCCGGGATCGTCGTGGGGGCCGAAGGGGACGTGGGTGGCGGGGATCTCGAGCTCGTCGTAGGCGTGGAGGTTGTGCGGAGAGGGTAGGAGCGACACGATCCTCGTGAAGCCCTCGTTCTGCAGCCAGAGCAGCTCCTCGTGGCGCCGCACCTTCCGATGAGTACGGGCGTAACCGCCTGGCCGCTCGCTCACCGCCAGGCGGCCCTTGATGATCCACTCGAAGAACCGGGGGGGGATCCCCTGGGCCCACTTGCCCTTCACGAGCGGGCACCACCGGCGCCGGCGCCTGCACCGGCGGCGAGGCGCACGGCCCAGACGGTCGGCGCGACGTCGTGGACCCGCACCATCGCCGCACCTCGGGTGACCGCCCAGGCCGCTGTCGCCACGGAAGCCTCGAGGCGCCCCGACGGCGGAGCGGGCTCCTCGCCGGGCAACGACGACAGGGGGCCGAGGAAGCGCTTGCGGCTGGTGCCGACCACCACCGGCCAGCCGGTGGCCACCAGCCGGTCGAGGTGGTGCAGCAGGCGCAGGTTGTGCTCTGCGGTCTTGCCGAAGCCGATCCCCGGGTCGATCCAGATCTCCCCCACCCCGGCCTCCTCGGCCCGCTCTGCGCGCGAGACCAGGTACTCGACGACATCGGTGACGATGTCGCCTCGGTAGCGCTCGGCGTGCTCGACCATCACCGACGGGTCGGCGGGGAGGTGCATCGCAACCCAGCCGACCCCGGCGCCCGCCGCGACCGGCCAGAGCGTTGCGGAGATGTCGTTGACGATCGAGGCGCCGGCGGCCACGCCGGCCTCGGCGACCGCCGCCTTGCGGGTGTCGACCGAGACCCGCACGTGCGGAGCAAGCGCGGCGATGACCGGCAGGACACGCCGTAGCTCCTCTTCGACGGGCACCGGTGCAGCTCCCGGCCGGGTCGACTCACCGCCGACGTCGACCACGTCGGCGCCCTCGGCCACGAGGGTCATCCCCCGCTCCACCGCTCGATCGTGGTCGAGCCAGAGCCCGCCGTCGGAGAAGGAGTCCGGGGTCACGTTGAGGACCCCCATCACCAGGCTCACCGCTGCAGGGTATCCTCCGCCGCCAGCCGGGCGCGCCGTGCGTCGACGCTGGTCAAGAGCTGCGGTTGATGAAGCCCAGGGCCTCGTTGCGGGAGGCGGCGTTGCGCCGGAACAGGCCCCGCACCGCCGAGGTGACCGTACGGGACCCGGGCTTGCGCACGCCGCGCATCGACATGCAGAGGTGCTCGGCCTCGACCACCACGAGGACCGCCTCGGGCGAGAGGGTGGCCTCGATCGCATCGGCCACCTGCCTGGTGAGCCTCTCTTGGACCTGGGGGCGGCGCGCGTACCCCTCCACCAGCCGGGCGAGCTTCGAAAGACCGGTGATCCGCCCGTCGGCATTGGGGATGTAGGCGACGTGGGCGAGACCGTGCCAGGGCAGGAGGTGGTGCTCGCACATGCTGTAGATGGGGATGTCCTTCACCATCACCATCTCGTCGTGATGGGCCTCGAAGGTGACCTCCAGGTGCCTGGCGGGGTCCTCCCCGAGACCCGCGAAGACCTCGGCGTACATCCTCGCGACCCGCGCCGGGGTCTCCACCAGGCCGTCGCGCTCGGGATCCTCTCCGATGGCCAAGAGGATCTCCCTGACCGCGGTCGCGATGCGCTCCGTGTCCACCGCCGGGCCTGGGCCGACCCGTTCGGGCATGCCGGGGCTCAGGGCTCGACCGCCGGCGCCCGATCCTCCAGGTACTCGCAGACGAAGGGGAGGTTGCGGTACCGCTCGGCCACGTCGAGCCCGTAGCCGACGACGAACTCCGGCGGGATGCGAAAGCCCTCGTAGGAGAGATCGAGCGGGCCGGCCTGGAGGCCGTCTTTGACCAGCAGCGCGCACACCGACAACGAGGCGGGGTGCCGGGCCTGGAGGTTGCGGCGGAGGAACGACAAGGTGAGCCCGGAGTCGACGATGTCCTCGACGATCAGGACGTGGCGCCCCGTGAGGTCCAGCTCCAGGTCCTTCACGATCCGCACCACGCCGCTCGTCCTCGTCGCGGTCCCGTATGACGAGATGGCCATGAAGTCCATCTCCACGGGCAGCCCGATCGCCCGGGAGAGGTCCGAGAGGAAGATGCAGGCCCCCTTGAGGACTCCGACCAGCAACGGAGGGCGACCGGCGTAGTCGGCCGCGATGGCCGCTCCGAGCTCGCCGATCCTCGCCACCAGCTCGTCTTGGGGCACGATGATCTCACCGAGCGCCGGGTCGTCCCAGGGCGGCGCCGGCCTTTGGCCCGGGCGCCGGGCGGCGGGGATGCCGAGGCGGACCGAGCGGGGCCCGCCCGGAGGCTCGGCGCGGGGATCGGGACCGTCAGCCGAGCCGACCAGGGCGCTCATCTGCTCGACCCTAGCCACTCCGGCCCGGACCCTCGAGCCCGCCGGGGACACCCGGAGGCGCCCCTCCCGGCGGGCCACCCGGCGCCCGCCGGCGATCTGGCAGGCGACGGCGTCGCCGCGCGCCACGGCGAGCACCCGGGACACCTCGGCGGCACTGGGTGGGTGGAGCTCGGGGTCGGCCCCCTCGGCCCCCCGGAGCCAGTTCCTCACTGCCCGCCGGGCGAGGGGGGTCGGGGCGGTGCGCAGCGCCCCGGCGTCGAGGGCGTCGACCGTCGCCGCCAGCTCGTCGAGCAGGTCGGCCTCGTCGCCGAGCAGGTCCGCCTGGCGGCAGAGCAGCGGGACCGGGTCCCGGCCCGAGATCGCCGAGAGCATCGGCACCAGTAGGTGGCGGACGGCGTTCCGCCTGATCCTCAGGTCGTCGTTGGATGGGTCTCTTAGCGGGTCGAGGCCGAGCGCCGCGCACACCGCCTCGGTCTCCGAGCGGCGCAGCTCGACGAGCGGCCGGCTCACCCGGGCCGACGGGCGCATCGGCGAGAGGCCGTCCAGGCCGGCGCCGCGGAGCAGGTTGAGCAGCACGGTCTCGGCGCGATCGTCGGCGGTGTGACCGACCATCACCCCCGGGGGAAGGACGCGATAGCGCGCCGCACGGGCCCTGGCCTCGAGGTCGGGGCCGGGCGGCACCGGCGCCCGCAGCGACTCGAAGCGCGCTCCGAGGCCGAGGGCCGCCTCGGCAACCCGCTCGGCCTCGGCGGACGAGCCCGCCCGCAGGCCGTGGTCGACGTGGAGCGCGAGGACCCCGAGGCCAGCCCGGCGAGCGAGGGCGAGCAGCGCCAGGGAGTCCGGCCCACCCGACACCGCGGCCACCAGCTCACCCCGACCCGGGTACCCGTCGCCGGCCCCCTCGGGCCAGCGGCAGCGGCTCACCACCGAGTCGAGGTCGACTGCGCCGACGCCGGCACCAGGCACTCCGACGCCGGCGCCATGCCCTCCGCCGCCGGCACCAGGCCGCCCGCCGCCGGCACCAGGCCCTCCGCCGCCGGCACCAGGCACTCCGTGCGCTCCGGCCGCCACCGCAGGAGCCGCCGGGGCTAACCGGCCGCCGGGACCGCGACCCCGGCCCGCTCCAGCCAACGCGTCGGACTGCGGACCTCCTCGAGGGTCGGCAGCCACTCCGGCGAGCGCCACACCTGGTCGAACAGCTCCCTCCCGCCGGCCCTCTCGACCGCCCTCACGAACTCCTCGCCCTGCTCGTACTGGCGCAGCTTGGCGTCGAGGCCGACCAGCGACGACACCACCCGGGCGCCACCCCGTCGCCGGCGGCGCTCACGGAGGGTCTTGCTGAAGCGGGGGGCGTTGGGGACCCTGGCGAGCGCCGCCCGGTCCATCGTCACGTCCCCGTGGCCCTCGAGCAGGCTCATCAAGCCGCCGATCTCCTGCAGGGTCGCTCGCTGCTCGGGGGTCGCCAGGAGGGCGAGCAGGCCGCCGTCGTCGAGCGGACGGGCCCCCGAGCGCAGGTCCGCTGCTGCCCTCCGGAGCGCCTCCAGCACCCGGCGGGGGTCGGTCTCGACTCCGCCAAGGGCTCGGTCCACCAGGGAGACGAAGTGGTCTCGCATCCAGGGGACGCCGGTGAACTGGGCTCGGTGGGTCACCTCGTGGAGAGCCAGCCAGAGCCTCAGCTCCCGTGGGGGGAAGTCGTAACGGCGCTCCAACTGGGCGATGTTCGGCCCCACGTAGTACACGAAGTCCTGCTCCTCGGGGCACTCGTCCTCCACGAGGAGCTGGTCGTACTGGCCGAGGACCCTCGTCGACATCCACGCCAGGATCAGCCCGACCTGCACCCCGCTCAGCGCGGCCTCCGCCCTGCGCGAGACGAGGCTCCGCCCCTGCCCCGACCGGGTCAGCTCGAGGCGCTGCTCGATCGGGCGGAGCAGGCGCCGGAAGGAGGCCAGGTTCGCCTCCACCCAGCCGGCCCGGTCCACGACCCTCGCCCGAGCCGGCCCCCTGGCCGAGCGGAGCCCGGTCTCCGCCTCGACCAGCTCCTCGGCGAGCGAGGTGAGCTCTGCGAAGTCGGCGGCCATGGCGTCGCGCTCGTAGGCCGCCAGGCCGGGGTCCCGTCCGGCGAGGGCGGTGGCCACCCGCCTCGCCTCCGACCAGGACACCACGGGATGGCTCACCGGCACCCGCCGGGCCGCTCCGTGATCGTCACCCTCCGGAGCCTATCCTTCGGGCTCCTCGACCCCGGCCTCAGGCGATCTTCTTCCCCCGGGTCCTCGGGACCGCCATCGGCTCGTGCTGGAAGCAGTACTTCCCGTTGTTGTACATCGACAGCCGGGTCTGGCAGCCCGGCTCCCGGCACACCCGATCCTTCGAGTAAGCCCTCGAAGGGCGCTCGCTGCCGCTCAGGGTGTACCCACCGAGAGAAGGACGCTCGCTCATGGTCTTCCACCGTCTTTC
This sequence comes from Actinomycetes bacterium, assembly GCA_021819345.1. Taxonomy (GTDB): domain Bacteria; phylum Actinomycetota; class Acidimicrobiia; order Acidimicrobiales; family Palsa-688; genus JAKAQB01. The sequence goes on from JAKARG010000139.1 coordinate 4,971, forward strand.
GCTGAGTACATTCTAGGCTCGGTTCGTCGGGTCACCCGAGGGCGCCACGGACGCCTGGGCAATCGCGGCAGCCACCCGGTCGCGCAGGCTCTCAGGGACCGACTCCCGGCAGCGCTGGGCGACCACCAACTTGAGCTCGGCCTCGAAGTCGAAGGCTTCGAGGCACGGCGAGCAGCGCTCCAGGTGGTAATGGATCACGGCACGCCGCTCCTCGTCGAGCTCGCCGTCGAGGTAGTGATACAGCACGTCCAGGGCCTCACGGCAACCCGAGCCATGAGCCCCACTGCCGGCCTCTGTCGCCGACTGCTCGCCGTAGTGATCGCCCATGGTTCGTCTGTCACCTACCCGACGTCCGATTCTCGGCGCACCCGGCGGACCACCCCGACAGGGTCACGCAGGTGCGTCCACGGACCGCTCCAGCAGCCCACGATCGACACCCAGGCTGTGCAACGCCTTCTGGAGCGCCTTTCTTCCACGGTGGAGCCGGCTCATCACCGTCCCGATCGGCACGTCGAGGATCTCGGCGATCTCCTTGTAGGAGAAGCCCTCCACGTCGGCGAGCAGCACGGCCATCCGGAACTGCTCGGGCAACGACTCCACGGCTGCCTTCACGTCGGCGTCGGTGAAGTGCTCCAAGACCTCCTCCTCGGCGCTGCGACTGGCGGCCACGGCCTCGAGGCCCCCGAGCCGCCGGTACAAGTAGAGGTCCTCCACCTCGTCGAGCTCGGCCTGCTCGGGACGGCGCTTTCGCGACCGGTAGGCGTTGATGAAGGTGTTGGTCAGGATCTTGTACAACCACGCCTTGAGGTTGGTGCCCTCCTGGAACCCGCCGAAGGCCCGGTAGGCCTTCAGGTAGGTCTCCTGGACGAGGTCCTCGGCATCGCTCGGGTTACGTGTCATGCGAAGGGCGGCCGTGTACAGCGAGCCCATGTGAGGCATCGCCTGGTCGGCGAAGGTCTGCTGGTCGGCCACGTAGGAGACCCTACCCATGCGCTCGGACAACACCTCCCGACCCGACGCGCCCGGGGATAGGGTCGCCGGGTGGGTCGCTCCCGCTTCGCAGTGCTGGACCGACCCGGTCCAGCGCCGATAGCCCACCGAGGTGGCGCGGCCGAGGCTCCCGAGAACACGCTGAGCGCCTTCGAGCATGCCCGCTCCCTCGGCTACGACTTCTTGGAGACCGACGTCCACCTCACCCGCGACGGGGTCGTGGTGGCGATCCACGATCCGTGCCTCGACCGGGTCGCCGACCGCCCCGGACAGCTCGGCGAGCTGAGCTGGGCCGAGGTGAGCGCCGCCCGGCTCGCCGACGGCCGGCCGGTGCCGAGGCTCGACGAGCTGCTCTCGTCCTGGCCGGAGCTGCGCTGGAACTTGGACGCCAAGCACGATGCCGTCGTCGGCCCGCTCATCGAGACGCTCGCAGCAGCAGGTGCGATCGAGCGGGTGTGCGTGAGCGCGTTCTCCGACCGGCGGATCGATCGCGCCCGCCGCCTCGGCGGGCCGCTCCTTTGCACCGGCACCGGCCCGGCCGCGACCGCTGCGCTGCGCGCCGCCTCCTTGCTCCCCGGCCACCGCCCGCCCTGGGCCGGGCCGCCCGGGGCGCGCTGGGACCCCGCTGGGGCGGTGCAGGTCCCCCTCAGGTGGCACGGGCTGCAGGTGCTCGATGAGCGGCTGGTGGCCGCCGCGCACCACCGGGGCCTCGCAGTGCACGTCTGGACCGTCGACGACGAGGAGGAGATGGCCCGGCTCCTCGACGCCGGCGTGGACGGCATCATGACCGACCGCCCGAGCGCCCTGCGTCGGGTGCTCGCCGGGCGCGCTCAGTGGTCCGGTGCCTGAGCGCCGACCCGCAGCCGTCCCTGTCCCGGTGGAGAGCGACCGGCACGGCCGGCGCCGCCGTCCGCCCGCCGGGGAGGGGGTCGACCAGCGCTTGCGTCCACTCCGGCCGCAGGCCGCCTGGTTCGTCACCTATCTGGTCGTCATGGCCCTGAAGTGGCTGATCTTCACCGAGCTGTGGCACCGACCACTGCGCGACGGCGTCAGCGCATGGGACGCCCAGCACTACCTGGCGATCGCCGAGCACGGATATCCCGAGCACCTTCGACAACCCTATTCGATACTTGCCTTCTTTCCGGGAACACCGCTCGTGGTGCACGCCCTGCATCTCCTCACCGGCAGCTACGTGCTCGCGGGTTTCATCGAATCGTCTGTCATGGGAGCCGTAGCGTGCTGCTTCGCCGTCGCGCTCGTCGCCCGTAGGTACGGGCAGGCGGCGGGAGCCCGGGCGGCGGTCGTCCTGGCGGTCGCTCCAGGTGCCTTCTTGCTCGGCATGGCCTACGCCGAGCCACTGGCGATAGCAATGTGCCTGGGGGCCTTGGTCTTCCTCGAGCGTCGCCGGTTCGTCCTGGCGGGCGTGCTCGGCTTCGTCGCCGGCTTGTCCTCGCCCTTCGCCATGCCGCTCGTGCTCGCAGCTACCTATCTCGCCTGGTCTCGCCGTGAGATCGGAGCAGCCCTCGTGGCATGCGCCGCCCCCCTCGGTTTCCTCGCCTTCCAACTGTACGCGCTCGTGCGCACGGGACGGTTCCCGGTTTGGTTCGCTGCAGAGAGGACCTTCGGCCAAGGGTTCCTGCTCGCCAATACCATCGACCGGTTCACTCGATCCTCCGGAGTCGGGATCCCGGCCACCGTGGCGCTGTCGCTGTTGCTCGCTGCAGCAGCCTTCGCTG
>JAKARG010000140.1 GCA_021819345.1 Actinomycetes bacterium
TCTGGCCCGCCACCCCGCCGGCGGACTTCGACCTCGAGCTCGCCTGTGCCTCGATCGGGAAGTTCGCCGAGCTGCGGCCCTCCGGGGTCGCGCTCGCCCACTACGGGCTCCTGCCCGACCCGGTGGGGATGCTCGACGAGGCCGAGGATGGGCTCCGACGCTGGGCGGAGGTCGCCGAGGCCGCATGGCGGGAGGGGCGGGACATCGCCGCGGCCCTCCAGGAGAGCTTCGGGCTCGACGAGACGATCGAGCGGCCCGCCCGGGAGCGGATGGAGACGCTCAACGGGGTCCACTCCAACGCTGCCGGCCTGCGCCTCTGGCTCGAGCGCCGGGACGGAGCGGGCCCGCCCGGCGCCCGAGCTGCCCCCGCGTAGCGGCGCTCGCGTAGGGGCGCTGGCGTAGCGGCGCTGGCGTAGCGGCGGCGTGGCGCCGGAGGGCCCGGCGGGGACGGGGGCGGCGCGCGCCGCTCCGGCCGAGGACCGAGCCGTGCCCGGGGTGCTGTCGGTGCCCGAGGTGCTGTCGGTGGGTGGCCTCGAGGGCCCAGCGCTAGAGGCGGACCCACTCGCTGCGAACCGTCAGCCGACGGAGCACCTCGGGAAGCGGGTCGACGCCGATCCCCGGCCCTCGGGGAACGTCGAGGTGCCCGTCGTCGAGCACGAACGGGGGGGTGATGTCGGTGGCGAAGTACCGCTCCGACGCCGACAGGTCGCCCGGCAGGGTGAAGCCCGCCAGGGTGGCGAGCGCGACGTTGGCCGCCCTGCCGACGCCCGTCTCGAGCATCCCCCCGCACCAGACCGGCACCTGGTGCGCCAGGCACAGGTCGTGGACCCGCCGTGCCTCGAGGAGGCCGCCCACCCTCCCCGGCTTCAGGTTGACCACCGAGCAAGAGCCGAGGGCGATGGCCGCCGCCGCCGATCCGCTCGAGGTGATCGACTCGTCGAGGCAGATCGGGGTGCGGATCCGCCGGGCCAGCTGGGCGTGGCCGACAAGGTCGTCGTCGGCCAGCGGCTGCTCGACGAGCAGCAGCTCGAAGGGGTCGAGCGCGGCGAGGGCGTCGGTGTCGGCGAGGGTGTAGGCGCCATTCGCGTCGACCTGCAAGGCCACGTCCCCGAAGCGCTCGCGCACCGCGGCCACCGGGACCACGTCCCAACCCGGGCGGATCTTGAGCTTCACCCGCCGGTACCCGGACCCGAGGTAGCCCTCCACCAGGTCGACCAGCTCGCCGACCGAGGCCGTGATGCCCACCGCCACCCCTGCGGGCACCCGCCGGCGCACGCCTCCGAGGTGGGTGGCCAACGGCACCCCCGCGGCGCGCAGCTCGGCGTCGAGGATCGCCGACTCGAGGGCCGCCTTGGCCATCGGGTGGCCCTTCACTCCGGCGAGCGCCCCGGCGACCTCCTCGGCCGTGGACCACCCACCCGCGGCGAGCCGGGGCAGCAGGAACCGGGTGATCACCTCCCGGGCCTCGGCGGCGTACTCCGCGCTGTAGTGCGGTGCGCTCCCCGCGACGCACTCCCCCCATCCCTCGCCGAGCGGGGTCACCGCCCGGACCAGCAGCGCCTCCCTGTCGGTCTCGGTCCCCGTGGAGGTGACGAATGCCTCGACGAGGGGCAGCTTCACCTCGCGCAGCTCGACGCCCACGAGCCGGGTCCCTGCGGGTCTCGCGTCCGTGCTCGGCACGCCCGAGAAGCTAACTGCCGGCCGGCGCCAGCAGCGCGAGAGCGACGGCGGAGCGGAGGCACCCCGTCGGGGACCGCCCTGGCCGGAGGGTCTGAGGGGCGCAGCGCAGCGAAAGGGACTTCCGGCCCTGGTGCAGCGGGCGTGGCGGGGGTAGAGATCTTCGTGACAGCCCGAGGCGGCTGCCGAAGTAGCGAGGAGGCGACCGTGCTGCAGTGCCGAGGTTCCGAGCTACGCCATCCCGGGCGGAGCGGGATCCGCGTGCGGCAGGTGGGCACACCCGAGGCCTGGGCGGAGGAGGACCGCTTCGCGGTCGATTCCGCCCTGCCCGATGCGAGGCCTGCTCGCCAGGGCTGCGAGGTCTACGAGGTCCGCCGGGGCGAGGCGCTGGTGTTGCGGGTGCTCGGCCCGCTCGACGAGCCGAGCGGGCAGGCTCTCGCCGAGCGCGTACGGGCCGAGCCCGACTGCCCGGGGGTGGTGATCGACCTGACCGGGGCGACCCTCGGCTCCGTCGGTGTCGACGCCATCGTGTCGGCCGCCGCCGGTGACCGGCACCGTCTCGTCGCGGTGGTGCTCGGGGGCGCGGTGCTCGGGGGCGCGGTGCTCGGGGGCGCGAAGCCAGAGGGGCCGCTCGAAGGGGTCCCGGGCGCCGCCGCTGTGGTGAGGACCGAGCGCTCGGCTCTCGCCTGGCTGCGCGAACGTGGGGTCGACACCGGTTTCGTCGGTCGGGGGCCCGAGGCGCCGAGCCCCGGGGCCGAGCGCTCGGGTCGAGCCGGGGCTGAGTGCTCGGGTTGAGCCTGGGCTAAGTCCTGGCAGGGAGGCTGCCGAGATAGGAGAGGTGGTACCCGTCTCGTCCTCCGCGCTACCCGTCGGCATCTCGCCGAGGGCTGCGTCGGGTACGGCTCCGGCTTTGCACCAGGTCCTGCGGACGGCGCGGAGCCTGAGCGCAGCCGAGCACCCCCACGAGGTCCTCCAGATCGCCTGTGAGACCGCGTGCGAGGTCCTCGGCTACGGCGCCTGCGCGGCGGCCCTGCGGGGCGACGACGGGACCTTCCGCTACGAGGCGGTGTGCGGCCTCGGGGAGCGACAGGAGCTGGACCTGCGCTCGAAGGCCATGAGCGGCGCGGTCTTCGAGCTGCTGATCGGGGCCTCGCTCCCCCTCGGATCGCTCCCCCTCGGATCGGTGCACTGGGTCCCGCCCGGCTCCCCGGTGCTCTGGTACCCAGAGGTCGAGGCGGCCGTCTCGCCGAGCGGGGTCGGTCCCGACGAGCGGAGCTCGGCCCGGGGGTCACTGCTGCTCGTGCCGCTCGTGGCCGACGACGCCGCGGTCGTCGGCTTCCTCGAGCCCGACGACCCCGGTGGCGGAGGGCCGCCTGCGGCCGACGAGGCGGTCCTGCTCGGCGGCCTCGCCGAGCTGGCCGGGGCGGCACTCGGCACCGTCGCCGCCCGCGAGGACGCCCGGGCTGCTCTGGCGGTGGCCGAGGCGCAACGCCGCCAGCTCGAGGAGCTGCTCACGGCGAGCGTCGCGCTCCGCGGCGGCGAGGCCCTCGACGACGTGCTCGGAGGGATAGCCCAGGCGATGACGAGCGCCGGCGGGTTCCGGCGAGCTGCGATCTACCTGCTCGAGGAGGACCGCCGCACGCTGCGGGTCCGAGCGACGGTGGGTCTCGGCCCCGCCGAGGACCAGCGGCTCCGCTCGACCCCGGTCCCCCTCGCCGAGCTCGAAGCGATGATGCGACCCGAGATGCGCGTCGGCCGGTCGTTCCTATTCGACCACCGCCGCCACCACCTGCCGGCGGAGCTGGAGAGCAAGCTCAGCGTCAAAGCGGCGGACCCCCGGTGGCGAGAGGGGATGTGGCACGCCCTCGACACCCTCACCGTCCCCCTCCGCGACCGCTCCGGCACGCTCTGCGGGGTGATCTCGGTCGACGAGCCGGTGTCGGGGAGGATGCCGGCGCTGGCGCACATCCGGGCGGTAGAGATGTTCGCCGAGCAGTGCTCCCTCGCGGTGGTCGAGGCACGACGCTACGAGCAGGCGCTTGCCGAGGCGGGCACGGACTCGCTCACCGGCCTGGCCAACCGCCGGGCGCTGCTCGCCCGTGCGGCGGAGGTGATCGCCGAGTCGGACCGCCGGCAGGCTCCCTGCTCGGTGGCGTTCCTCGACCTCGACCACTTCAAGGAGGTCAACGACCGCTTTGGTCATGCTGCCGGCGACGAGGTGCTCGTCTCGGTGGCCGGAGCGCTGACCGGGCGGTTGCGCGCCGGCGACCTCGTGGCCCGCTACGGCGGGGAGGAGATGGTGGTGGTCCTCCCGGGGACGTCCCTCGGTGACGCCGTGGCAATCGTCGAGGAGCTGCGCCAGCGGGTCGCTGGGCTGGAGCTGGAGGGGCTTCGCGGCCATCGGGTCCGGGTCTCGGCCGGGGTGGCGCTCGTCGCCGCCGGCGAGAGCCTCGGGGAGGCCCTGGCGCGCGCGGACCAGGCCCTCTACGACGCCAAGCGCGCGGGCCGGGACCGGCTCTGCGTGGCCGAGGGGAGCTGACGGTGCCCGACAGCGACAGGCGCGCCCCGATTGCGGCATGCCGATTGTGGTAGGCATTGGTAAGGCAGAGGGTCGGAGGTCGGCGTGAGCAGCTTTTTGCATCGAGCCAAGGACATCGTCAACGCCAAGGCCAACAAGGCCCTCGATGCGGCCGAGAAGCCCGACGAGATGCTCGACTACAGCTACGAGCAGATGCTCGAGCAGATCACCAAGATCCGCAAGGCCCTGGTCACGGTGGCGGCCTCGCGCAAGCAGCTCGAGATGCAAGAGGACCAGCTGCGCCACTCCCAGGACACCCTTACCCAGCAGGCGCAGCAGGCGCTCACCGCCGGGCGGGAGGACCTGGCCAGAGAAGCCCTCAGCCGCAAGCAGGTCGCGCAGCAGCAGATCGACGGCATGGAGCCCCAGCACCAGCAGCTGGTCGAGCAGCAGGACAAGCTCACCCAGACCCTCCAGGCCCTCCAGAGCCGGGTCAACCAGTTCCGGGTCCAGAAGGAGACCATGAAGGCGCAGTACGCCGCGTCGACTGCGGTGTCCGCGGTCAACGACCAGGTGGCGGGGATCTCCGACGCCTTCAACGGGTCCAACGCAGCCCTCCAGCGGGCCCAGGACAAGATCGCAGCTGCACAGGCGCACGCCGGCGCCCTCGACGAGCTGCTCGAGTCCGGGGTCCTCGACGACGTCGGGGGCGACCACGGCGACGACATCCAAAAGGAGCTCGACCAGATCGGCGCAGGAAGCAGCGTGGACTCGGAGCTGGCTGCGCTGAAGGCCCAGGCGGGGCTGTCGGCTCCTCCCGCCCCGGCGGCGCTCGGCACCGGCGGGGCGGTGCCGGCCGACCAGTCGACGTCGGACCAGGCACCCGCCGACCAGCCGTCATGAGCGACCTTCCCGGCATGTCCGACCAGCCCGACCTGGAGCTGAGCGTATCTGCGGTCCTCGCCAACAACCGGGACGTCAAGCTCCTGCTCCGGGTGCTCGGCAAGTCGCTCCAAGACGCCCTCGGCGACCGGGTGGACATCAAGCACGTCGGCGGCGGGCGGCTCCACCGCAAGGAGGGGGAGGAGGTCGAGGCGATCGTGGTCCGCCTGGACCCCGACGAGTACCAGGCCCACCTCGACGGCCACAGCATCCGCTGCACGGTCGGACGCTCCTCGGGGGGTATCCGGATCCGCAACGAGCAGCTCCCCGTCGAGGAGTGGCTGCACCGCCTGCTCGGCGCCCTCCAACAGGAGGCGGCCGGCAACCAGGCTGCCCGCCAGGCCCTGGAGGACCTGGTAGTCGGTCACTGACCCCCGGGGCCTGCGCCCCTCCCACACCCCACGCACGGAGGACCTACCCCGATGACCACCAGTGACCTGCCCAAGGATGCCGGCGCCCGACTCCAGGAGCTGGAGCACGGGATGTTCACGAGCGACCTGTCGGTCAACGAGTTCCTCCTCGTCAAACGGGCCGGCTTCCACCCCCTCGGGCTGGTGATGGGCAGCTCGATCTACCACATCGGTCTGCAGAAGGGTAACTGGGGCTCCTCGCAGGAGATGACCAAGCTGTCGGAGGCCATGTACAACGCCCGGGAGCTGGCGATGAAGCGGATGGAGGAGGAGGCGGACCAGCTAGGTGCGGACGGGGTGGTCGGGGTGCGCCTCGACGTCAAGTTCTACGAGTGGGGGAACGACTCGGCGGAGTTCATCGCCGTCGGCACTGCCGTCAAGGCCGAGGACGGTCGCTCCTACCGCAACAACCAGGGAAAGCCGTTCACGAGCGACCTCTCGGGCCAGGACTTCTGGACCCTCGTCCAGACCGGCTACTTCCCCTTAGCCCTCGTGATGGGCACCTGCGTGTACCACATCGCACACCGCGGGATAGGCCAGGCACTCGGCCAGATGGGGCGCAACGGGGAGCTCGAGAACTTCACCCAGGCGATGTACGACGCCCGCGAGCTCGCCATGAAGCGGATGCAGGACGAGGCCACCAGCCTCTCCGCCGCCGGGGTGGTGGGGATGCGCCTGGAGGAGAAGAACCACATGTGGGGTGAGCACACGATCGAGTTCCTGTCGATCGGCACTGCGGTCGGGCGGGTGGGGGACTCCCCGGTCGCCATCCCCCAGCCGACGACGATCATCTCCTTCGACAACTGATGCCCGCTCCAGCAGCTCGTGCCGGGGCCTTCGACTCGGGCCTCACCACCCCCGACTTCGCCGCCTGCCTGTCGATGGGCCTGCAGCCCCTCGGGCTCGTCCAGGGGTTCTTCTGCGGCCAGCTCGCCGGGTGGAGCAGCTACCAGGCCGAGGTGGTCAACAACTACTCCTGCGCCTGGGGCTGGGGACGGGGCGGCCAGGACCATCCGCCGCCGGGGTGGCTGGGCGTGGCTTCTGCGCTCGACCAGGCCTGGACGACGGCGTTCTCGACCGCCCACCAGCGCCTGGCGGAGGAGGCGGCGGGGCTCGGCGCCCACGGCGTCGTCGGGGTGCAGGTGGAGATGAGCCACCCGACCAACGACCGCAGCAGCGAGGTCCACCTCTGGGGTACCGCGGTGCGCCTACCGGATGCCGGGGGTGGCCAGCTGTGGACCACCCGGATCGCCGGCCACAAGCTCGCCAAGCTCGTCGAGGCCGGCTACGCGCCTGCCTCCGTGCTCTACTCGCGCTGCACCGCGGTGATGTACGAGGGGTGCTACATGGAGCACTGGGGCCCGAACGTGGTGGCTGCCGGCACGTTGCTCACCCCCGTCGGCGACGTGCACAACCTGGCTCGGAGCCGGGCGATGCAAGAGGCGTGGCGCCACGCCGGGGGGCATTCGCTCTACGACGTGGAGCTCGAGGCCCACGAGGTCGAGGGCACGACCAGCTACGTGACCTGCCAGGTGCTCGGCTCGCTGGTCCGGCGGGTCCGCCCGACGCTGCCGCTGGCCGCTCCGGTGGCGACGGTGAGCCTCCATGACTGAGCCCGGCAGCACCGGGGCGACCGGGTCGGTCGGGCCCCTTGCCGACGGTACCCACCGCGAGACCGACCTCGGCGAGCTCGGCCGGCTGCTGGCCGGGAGCCACGGCTCCCCGCACGTCGGCAGCGGGTGCACGAGCAGCCTCAGCCTCGACGAGGTGCTGTTGCTCCACGCCGCCGGCCTCGAGCCGGCCGCGGTGGTGACCGCAGCCGCAGCGGCGACCATCCCCCCCGGGAGCTGGACCTGGAGCCAGGGCCAGGTGCAGGCCGCCGACTACGCCTTCGCCCAGGCGTTCCTCTCCGCCCGGGACCAGCTCCGCAGGGAGGCGCACCGCGTCGGCGCCCTCGGTGTGGTGGCGGTCGACATCGACCTGCAGCTCGCCCCCCACCGTTACCTGGTGGTGATGCTCGGCACCGCAGTGCGTGCGGCGACCGACGAGCACGGGGGGTCGCACTTCGGGGTGCGCTACTCCTCCCCGTTCCTCTCGGACCTCAGATCGGAA
>JAKARG010000141.1 GCA_021819345.1 Actinomycetes bacterium
CTGCCCGGCGAGCCGGCGCGCAACTTCGTGGAGATCCTGGAGCGGCTGTGGTGGCGGCTGGACCGGCTCCTGACCCTGGAGGACGTCGCCGCCAGCGCCGAGCTGGGCCTGGTCGACGCCATCCGCTCTGGCGACGTCGAGCCCTGGTCGGGCCGGTCGCTGTCGACGACCGTCGCCGCCTGGGCGGGCTCGTCGCCGGTGGTCGCCGGTGACCTCGGTGGAGCCGTCGCCGTGTGGGTCGGTGTGCCTGCGAGCTGACAGCTCCGGGGGCGGCCGTTGGTAGCTTTCGCTGTGCCCGGCGACCCGGCCCCACCCATCCGGCTCCTTGCCCCCGGTCCCGGGCCCCGTCCCGAGCCCTTGGGCCCCGAGGGGCTCGAGGAGTCCTACGCCCACCGAGCCGGCGAGCTACGGGCCAACCTCGTGGTGAGCCTCGACGGCGCGGTCGAGCTGGACGGGCGCAGCGGGGCGCTCGGGGGTGCCGCCGACCGGGAGCTGCTCGCCACCCTCCGGGCCCTCGCCGACGTGGTGCTGGTAGGCGCGGGCACAGCCCGCTCCGAAGGGTACGGTCCGGTGTGGGTCGGCCGGGAGCGAATGCAACGTCGGGAGCGCCGGGGGCAGGCGCCCCTGCCGACGCTCGCAGTGGTGACGAGGTCGGCGGAGCTCGACCCGCAGGGACGGCTGTTCGTCGAGCGGCGCCCCGACCAGCCCGCACCGCCCCGCCCGGTCGTGGTCACCTGCCTCGGCGCGCCGGCCGAGCGCCGCCGGCGCCTGGAGGACGTCGCCGAGGTCCTCGTCGCCGGCGACGCCGAGGTCGACCTGCCGAAGGCGGTCGCCGACCTGCGGGGGCGCACGGAGGCCGGCGGGCGGATACTCACCGAGGGCGGTCCCCGGTTGCTCGGGGACCTGGTCGGTGCCGGCCTGCTCGACGAGCTGTGCTTGACCCACTCCCCGGTGATCGCGGGGCCCGGGAGGGTCCGGCTCACCGACGGCTGGAGCCAGCCCGGAACGGGGGACCACCCCGAGCTGACCCTCGAAGCGGTCCACTCCGGCGGCGGCCAGCTGTTCGCCCGCTATCGGCTGGTTGCCCGGGCGCCCCGGAGGTGACGAGCGGCCAGGACGCGAAGCTGACCCCCGTACTGCGCCCCCTACCCGGGCGGCCCCGGCGGGCGACTGCGCCGACCCTTGCGCTCGAGCGCTCGCTCTGGGTGGCGGGTCGGAGGGTGGTGGCCGGTGTCGACGAGGTCGGCAGGGGCGCCTGGGCGGGTCCGCTCGTCGTAGGGGCCGCGGTGCTGCCCCGGGGGCGCAGGGTCTACGGGGTGCGCGACTCCAAGCTGTTGAGCGAGGCCGAACGCGAGCGGCTCTTCGAGCGGATCGCCGGCTGGTGTGAAGCATGGGCGGTCGGATCCGCATCGCCCGAGGAGTGCGACGCGCTCGGCATGGCCGAAGCCCAGCGCCGTGCAGCCCGGCGCTGCATGGAAGGGCTCGGTACGACCCCCGACGCCGTGCTGGTCGACGGCAACTGGGACTTCGTGGGCCTCGGCACAACGCAGCGGGTGGTGCGGGGCGACGCCGCATGCCTGTCGATCGCGGCGGCCTCGGTGCTCGCCAAGGTCTGGCGCGACCGGCTCATGCGTGCCGAGGCGCACCAGTACCCGGGCTTCGACTTCGGGTCCAACAAGGGCTACCCGTGCCCGCGCCACCGCATGGCCCTCGCTGCCTACGGGCCGACGCCCATCCACAGGCGCTCTTGGCGCTACATCGACGATCTCCCGTGGGGAACAGGCCGTCGGGCGGACCGGGTCGGGGGTGAAGGCTAGGAGGTCCCGAGACGGACCGTGGCGCCGGCGCGATCTGCTCACCTCTGTCCTGCTCACCTCTGCGCTGGGTCGGCCAGCAGCGCCTCCCCGCGGCGCCCCAGCGCCGACCACGAGGGGTCGAGACCCGGTGCCGACACCGACACCGCCGGACCGGCTCCCACGAGCTCCCAGAGCAACGCAGGCCGCCTCCCGTGCCAACGGAGGGCAAAGCCCAGTCGGCCGGCCGCGGTCGGCAGTCCGTGGACCTCGAGCGCCTCTCCGGTCCACTCCGGCGGCCACCAGCGCAGGAGGGCGATCCGCTCGCCCGGTGCCGCAGCAGTCGACCTTGCGGTCGACCCCGGGCTCGCGGCAGGCCTCACCGATCCGTCCGGGCCGTCCTCGTCGCCGACGAGCAGCTCCCGGGCGGCACGCCATACCCCAGCCGCCACGTCCTGGTCGGCGCCATCGCCCCCAGAGCCCGTCCCGAGCCGGGGATCGATCACACCGGGCCAGGTCCAGGTCGGGCTGGCGACCCCGAGGAGCCAACGCAGTGGCCCCGTGGGGTCCCCACCCGCGCCGATGGCAGCGACGGCCGCTTCCACCGCATCCATGGTCACTAGGCCCTCGGCGTCGACCGAGGAGCCCGCGCCCCTATCGGTGGCCGAGGAGCCTGCGCCCCTGTGGGTGGCCGACGAGCCCGGAGGCCATACGGACGGGCCGGCCGGTGCCCGGGCGAGACCGGTCTCCTCCAGCAGCCACCGCTCCCCCGGAGACCGCTCCCCCGGAGACCGTTCCTCCCGACACCGCTCCCCCGGCCACCGCTCGGACAGCTCCGCCCGCCACCGCTCGACCTGGCGGGCCGCACCCGGCTCCCCGCCGGCCTCGAGCAGCCATCCCCCGGCCCGCAGCCCCAGGCTCAGCCGGCGTGCACCCGCTCCCCCCTCCGGCAGGCGGCGGGCCCGGCGCGCGACGTGCTCGGCCGCCCGACCGACGACGCCGAGCGCGCCGGGAGGCAGCCTCGACCCCGAGGCGCGGGCCCAGCAGCGCAACGCTACGAGGGTCTCGGCGGTGTCGACCGCATCCCGGCCGAGCCGCCCTCCCCGACCGGGCGCGGCGAGCCAGGACTCGAGCACCGCACCGGCCTCGTCGAGCCAGCCGGCGGAGACCAGAGCCCGGACCCTGGCGGCGGCAAGGCGGCGGGGGACGCTTTCGTCGGGCGCGGCCAGAGGCAGGCAGGCGTGGACCGTCCGGATCGCATCGCAGAGCCGACCCGCCGGCAGGTCCAGGCGGGCCGCGCTCCGAGCCCGCACCGCCCAACCGGCCGCGACCCGGTCCGCTCCTGGGCTCGGTGGGAGGGCCCCGGCGACCCTCCGACGCCCCCGGTCCCCGCCACCGGCGAGGTGGCCACGCCGCCCGCCGAAGCCCGCCTTCGTCCCAGGGCTGCCCCGTACCGGCAGACCGGGCACCAACAGCTCGATCGACTCCCTTCCCGCCAGCGCCCACACGAGCGACGCAGTCGCCCATCCCCCCGGACTGGTCGCCACCGCCCGAGGAGGGCCACCAGCCCCGCCGGAGACCACGACGCCGGCCGAGTCCTCCTCCCCGCCGCGAGCCACCCCATGGCGTGCCGGCTCGGCGGCCCCGAGCGCCACCGCCCCCCCGGCGAGGAGCCCGAGCTCCGAGACCTCCACCCGCGTGACGCTGCCGAGGCCCGCGGGGCCGTAGGGACGAAGGCACATAGCGAGCGCAAGCGCACCGCTCCCGCCATTTCGCACCTCGACCCGGGCAACGGCGCCGTCGGCGGCGGGCTCGGCCCAGCAACGATGGACCACCTCCCCGCCGTCCACGCTCACCACGGTCTCGACCACCGGGGCCGAGCCGACCAGGCGCTGGCGGACCCGACCACTGCGGGCCGGCACGTGCCAGCGGTCGGGCGCGCCGAGCATCCAGTCGATCCCCCAAGTCGCACCCACCGGCGAGAGCAGGCCCCGGGCGTCGATGACCCAACGCTCCGACCGATCGGGGACCCCGAGCAAGGTCCAGTTGCGGCCGGTCGAGTTGACCAGTGCCGCTTCTCCGGCGATCCAGGCCGCCGATCGTGGGTCGAGCTGGCGTTGCAACCACCAGGGCCAGATCCAACTGTCGGCGTTGGGCGGCAACCCCGCCGTGGTGATGGTCCTGGCCGCCGCTTGGCCCTCCACCATCGACGCCACGCTAGCGCCCTGCGCCCCTTGCCCTTCGGCGTGCACTGCGCCCTGCGGCGTGCGCCCTGCGGCGTGCGGTGTGCTCTGCGGTGTGCCTTGCGACCGGTAGTCTCCGCGTGTGGTCCCAGCGAGCCAGGCGAGCCACGGATGGCTCGGGCCCGTAGCCGTTCTCGTGCCGGTGAAGGCCTTCGGTGAGGCCAAGTTGCGCCTGGCGCCGGTGCTCACACCCGAGCGACGCTCGGCCCTCGCCCGCCGGATGGCAGAAGCGGTGCTCCGCTCCGCACGCGGGCTTCCGGTCGCGGTGGTCTGCGACGATCGCGAGGTTGCCGGCTGGGCCCGGTCCCGAGGGGCACTGGTCGTGTGGGCCCCGGGCCGTGGCCTCGACCGGGCGGTACAGCTCGGAGTGGGCCACCTCGGTGCCGCCGGTGCTGCGCAGGTGATCGTCGCCGCGAGCGACCTGCCGCTCGCCGACGACCTGACCTGGGTGGCCGACTTCGCCGGCACGACCCTCGTCGCCGACCGGCGCGGCGACGGCACCAACGTGATCTCCGTGCCCACCGCAGTGGCCTTCAACTTCTCCTACGGGCCCGGCTCGTTCTCCCGCCACTTGGCCGAGGCCCGCCGGACCGGGCGACCGGTCCGGGTCGTGCGAGCGCCCGAGCTGGCCTGGGACGTGGACGTGCCGGACGACCTGAGCGGGGTGCCCGGCTCACTGCTTCGCGCCGGAGCGGTCGAATGAGTGCGATCACCTCGGTCGACCTGGCCATCCCCGGTGTCGCGCTAGCAGTCGGGGCCCACCCCGACGACGTCGAGTTCGGCTGTGGGGCGACGCTCGCCAAGTGGGCCGCTGCGGGCTGCCGGGTGCACCACCTGGTCTGCACCGACGGGTCGCGGGGATCCTGGGAGCCCTCGATGGACCGGGCCGAGCTGGTGGCCCGTCGCCACGAAGAGCAGCGCGAAGCGGCGCTGCGCCTGGGCGGAGGGCCGGTCTCCTTCCTCGACTGGCCCGACGGCGAACTGGAGGCCGGCGCCCGCCAGCGCTGGCAGGTCGTCCACGAGATCCGCAAGGTCCGCCCCGATGTCGTCTTGGGCCACGACCCCTGGCGCCGCTACCGACTACACCCCGACCACCGCAACGCCGGCTTCCTCGTCACCGATGCGATCGTGGCGGCCCGGGACCCGTTGTTCTTCCCGGAACAGCAGCTGCCTGCGCACCGCCCGTCCTCCCTCCTCCTCTGGGAAGCCGACGAAGCGAACCACCTCGAGACCACCCAGGGCTTCGAGGAGCGCAAGCTCGCTGCGATCGACGCCCACCGGAGCCAGTACCGCTCGACGATGGGCTATTCGTCGCCGGCGGAACCTGCGGCGGAGGAGCGTGAAGCGTTCCGCCAACGCGTGCTCGGCCGGCTGGTGGACAACGGTGCCGCCGGCGGCCAGGGACCGTCCGAGGCCTTCCGGCTGCTCGAGCACCTGTAGCCGAGCCGCATCTGCCGGCCGGATCGCCCCGAGCGTCCAGGCCGCAGACGCGACGAGACGGCGACACCCGCTCGGGCCTGTCGCCGTCTCGTGACCTCACCAGACCCTCGGCCCCCCGAGCCCCCGTCAGGGGGGAGAGCAGCCCGGGGCCACCTCTCGAGCGGGTCGCCCCGCAGGCAGGGTTGCCGCTGGCAGGGTTGCCGCTGGCAGCCTTCCCGCAGGGCGCAACGGCGACCTCAGCGCTTCTTGGACCTCAGCGCTTCTTGGTGGCCGATCCCGCCCGGGGGGACACCTTGGCCGTCCGGGCCGCTGTAGCTCTGGTGGCGGTGGCTCTGGTAGCGGTGGCCTTGGATGCCGCACGGGCCGCCGTGGCTCTGGTGGCGGTAGCTCTGGTGGCCGTGGCCTTGGATGCCGCACGGGCCGCCGTGGCCCTGGTGGCCGTGGCCCGGGTGGCGGCGGCCTTGGTGGCCGGCGCCTTGGATGCGGTCGTCCTTGCCGCTGTCGCCTTGGTCGCGGTCGTCTTGGCGGCAGTCGACCTCGTGGCAGTCGACCTGGTGGCGGCAGCTCTCGCCGGCGCCTTCGCGACGGCGGACCGGCTCGCCGGGGTCGCTTTCGCTGCGACCTTCTTGGCCGGCGCCTTCTTGCTGTTGAGCAGCGCCTTGACGCCTGTCGAAGGCTGGAACTTGACCCCCTTGGACGCTGCGATCTTGACCGGAGCGCCGTTCTGCGGGTTGCGCCCGATCCGGGCCTTGCGGGCCGTCGGCTTGAAGGTCCCGAAGCCGAAGATCGAGACGCTCTCTCCCGATCGGGCTGCGGTCACCACCGACTCGGCGAAAGCACTCACGGCCGCCTCGGCCTGCTTGCGATCGAGACCGGCTGCCGAGGACACCGCTTCGACCAGCTCTGACTTGTTCACGCCACCTCCTGGGGCTTGGGGAAGATGACTGTAATCAAAGAGCTTTTCGGGCCGCAGGTCAAGTATTCCCCATGCGGATCAACGGATTCCGTGCCCGAGATGGCCTCGAGGCCAGCAAAGACGGGCGGTTCGAGGGCCGATCACGCTCGGGGTCGACCCCGGGTGGCGCCGCTCTCTACCGGGCTGGAACGGCCTCGTCGCACCAGGGGTGCCCGATCCGCTTGACTCTCGGGCAGCGACCGAGCACAGGAGCCCCACTTGAGCGCCGATCCCCCCGAAGCACGAGACCCGAAGCGCAACGCAGAGCAGGCTCGGCTCGACGAGGCCGACCACGACCGTGGCGCATGGCGACGCTTCGGGCCCTACCTGTCGGAACGAGCCTGGGGCACCGTGCGCGAGGACTACTCGGCAGATGGAGATGCCTGGGCGTACTTTCCCTTCGAGCACTCGGCATCCCGTGCGTACCGCTGGAGCGAGGACGGACTGGCTGGCGTCTGCGACGACCAACAGCTCGTCTGCTTGGCACTGGCCCTCTGGAACGGGGTCGACCCGATCCTGAAGGAGCGTCCCTACGGGTTGACCAACGCGCAGGGCAACCATGGCGAGGATGTCAAGGACTACTGGTGGTACCTCGACGCCACACCGACCTCGTCCTACCTGCGCTGGCGCTACCACTACCCGCAGGATCCCTTTCCCTACGAGGACCTGAGAGGCACCAACGCGGCGCGAAGCCGCCTCCAGCCGGAGTACGAGCTGGTAGACACCGGCGTCTTCGCACGTGACCGCTACTGGGTGGTCACGGTCACCTGGGCGAAGGCCGACCAAGAGGACCTCTGTTGGTCGATCGAGGTGCGCAACGCAAGCACCGACACAGCGACGATCGAGGTGCTCCCCACGCTCTGGTTCCGTAACCGCTGGTCGTGGTCCCCGGGCAGCGTCCGTCCTTCGATGCGCCTCGAGGGCGGGCCTCGGCCCGACGGGGCGGTTGCGGTCCGCTCCGAGCTCGACGAGCTCGGCACCTGGTACCTGGTGGGCAACGGGGACCCGTTGTTCTGTGAGAACGAGACCAACCTCACCCGCCTCTACGGGGTACCCGGACCTGCCTACCCCAAGGACGGCATCGCCGAGCACGTCATCCACGGGGCGGAGACGGTCAACCCGGGGCTCACCGGCTCCAAGGTCGCGCTCCGCCGGCGCCTCACCGTCGCCGGCGGCCAGACGGTCTCGGTCCG
>JAKARG010000142.1 GCA_021819345.1 Actinomycetes bacterium
CTCATCATCCGAGTTGTCTACCTGGTGGCGACCCTCGTCGCCGACGTGGTCGCCACCCTGCTCAACCCGCGGGTGCGCCTGAAGGCAGCCGACTGATGGCGACCACCGAGACCGGCGACGAGCCGGGCGTGGTCGCCGAGGTCCTGCCGCTTCGCGACGAGATGGCCCAGGAGGCGGCCGCTCGGCTGGGCGCAGGGTCCTCCAAGAGGATCCGCCGGGAGCAGGTACGCCTGCTGGTGCGCTCCGGGACGTTCCTCGTCGGGGCCGCGATCGTCTCGTTCTGGATCGTGTGCGCGGTCTTCGGCGGGCTGTTCCGCCCCTACAACCCGCTGACCCAGAACCTCCTCGCCATCAACCAGCCCCCTTCCCTCGCCCACCTCTTCGGCACCGACAACCTCGGCCGGGACGTGCTGTCGAGGGTGATCATCGGCTCACGGGAGATCCTGATCGTCGCCCCGCTGGCCACCTTGCTCGGGACGCTCGTGGGCACCGTCCTCGGGCTGCTGCAGGGTTTCTACCGAGGGGTCATCGACGCGCTCACCGGCCGGGTGGTCGACGCCTTCCTGGCGCTGCCGGTAGTGATCGTCGCCTTCTTGTTCATCGTCGCGGCCGGCGCCTCGGTCCCGACCCTGATAATCGTCATCGGGCTCGGCTTCGGCCTGGTGATCTCGCGGACCGTGCGCACCGCGGTGCTCCAAGAGCGCGAGCTCGACTACGTCGCCGCCGCCCGCCTGCGCGGTGAGCGAGGCATGCACACGATGTTCGTCGAGATCCTGCCGAACGTGCTCGGGCCGATCATCGTCGAGTTCACCGTCCGCCTCGGCTACGCCATCTTCGCGGTCGCCACGCTCTCGTTCCTCGGCTTCGGGATCCAGCCCCCGACCCCCGACTGGGGATCGGACATCGCAGCCACCTACCAGTACCTGGCCGCCGGGTACTGGTGGGAGACGCTGTTCCCCGCTCTCGCCATCGCCTCGCTGATCACCGGTGTCAACCTGATCGGCGACTCCATCGAATCGGTGATCATCCAATGACCCTCGCCGCCCCCGGCCTGCTCGCCCCGGACAGCGATGCGGCTCACGCCCTCAGGGTGAGCGGGCTCGACGTGGCGTACCGGGTCCGGGGGGTGGACCGTCTCACCTTGCGAGCGATCAGCTTCGACATCGGTCCCCGGGAGTCCTTCGGCCTCGTGGGCGAGTCCGGCTGCGGCAAGTCGACCACGGTCCAGGCGATCACCCGCTACCTGCCCCGCAACGGCCACGTGACCGGGGGAGGGATCGAGGTCGGCGGCAAGGACCTCATGTCGATGGGTCCCGAAGCCCTGCGGCGGCTGCGCTCCAAGAGCGTCTCGGTCGTCTACCAGGAGCCCGGCAGGGCGCTCAACCCCTCGCTGCGGATAGGTCGCCAGGTGGCCGAGGTCTTCGAGGTCACCGGTTCCAGTCGCTCCGAGGCCCTCGGGCGCGCGGAGGAGGCGCTGCGCACCGTGCAGATCGCCGACCCGGGAAGGGTGCTGCGCTCCTACCCCCACCAGCTCTCGGGGGGCATGCTCCAGCGGGTGGTGATCGCGATGGCGATCGCGGTCGAGCCGTCGCTGCTCGTGCTCGACGAGCCGACCACGGCGCTCGACGCCACCGTCGAGGCCGAGGTGCTGGAGCTGGTCTCGGCGCTTCGCGAGCAGTTCCGCACCGCAGTGCTGTTCATCAGCCACAACCTCGCGGTGATCGCCAAGATGTGCGACCGGGTGGGCGTGATGTACGCCGGCGAGATCGTCGAGCAGGGCCCCGCACGCCAGGTCTTCGAGGACCCCCGGCACCCTTACACCGTCGGGCTGCTGCGCTGCGTCCCGCGCCGGGGCCAACGCAAGGACCGCGAGCGGCTCGACACGATCCCGGGGTTCCTCCCGAGCCCGGGCGAGGTTCCCCGAGGCTGCATCTTCGCCTCCCGCTGCGCCCTCGCCGACGACCGCTGCAGGAGCGAGTCGCCACCTGTCGAGGACCTCGGGGGGGGTCGCTCTGCGCGCTGCTTCAAGCACTCCGAGGCCGCAGGTCTCCCCCGGAGCGAGCCCGAGGAGATGGTGCTCGGCCAGGGTCGCACCTCGAGCGACCCGGTGATCCGCCTCGAGCACGTGTCCAAGACCTACTCGGCCCACGGCGAATCGGTCCGGGCCCTCGTCGACGTCAGCCTCGAGCTCTACCCGGGCGAGACCCTCGGGGTCGTCGGGGAGTCCGGCTGCGGCAAGACGACGCTCGCGAGGGTCCTGCTCGGGCTCACCGGTGCGGACCCCGGGTCGGTCGTGGCGCTGCAGGGCAGGTCGGTTCCGCCCCTCGCCGTCGCCCGCAGCCCCGAGGACCTGCGGCTCCTCCAGATCGTGTTCCAGAACCCAGACTCGGCGCTCAACCGGCGCCACAGCGTGCGCCACATCGTGAGCCGGACCCTCACCAAGCTGGCCGGCCTGTCGGGGGCCGCCCTCGAGCAACGGCTGCACGAGATCCTGGCCGCAGTGCGCATGGAGCCGCGGCACCTGCCGATGCGGCCGGCCCAGCTCTCGGGCGGGCTCAAGCAGAGGGTCGCCATCGCCCGGGCCTTCGCCGGTGAGCCGGCGGTGCTCGTCTGCGACGAGCCGACCTCGGCTCTCGACGTGTCGGTGCAGGCGGCGATCCTCAACCTCCTCGTCGACCTGCAGAGCCGGGAGCGGGTCACCTACGTGTTCATCTCCCACGACCTCGGGGTGGTGCGCTACCTCTCGGACCGGATCGTCGTGCTCTACCTGGGCCGGGTGATGGAGTACGGCCCGGCCGAGTCGGTCTTCGCCGGGCCCCACCATCCCTACACCGAGGCCCTGCTCTCCGCGGTCCCGGCACTCGACGGCACCGGCAGCGAGCGCATCAAGCTCGACGGGGACATCCCGAGCCCGGCCAACCCGCCGGCGGGCTGCGTGTTCCACACCCGCTGCCCGCGCCGGCTCGCCGACGGCACTTGCGAGAGCGTCGAGCCACCGCTGCGCGAGGTGACCCCCGGCAAGGTGCTGCGCTGCCACCTGCCGCTGCAGGCCCTCGGTCGCCTGGAGGCCGACCCGGCTCCCGCGAGCGGCCCCGCTGCTGCGGGCGACCCTGCGGGCGCCTAACCGGGCAGCGATCTCCCCCATCGCGGCCCGGTAGCTTCGAGCGGGTGGAGCAGACCTGGAGAGCCGGCCCGCGGGCCACCGGCGACGGCGGGGTCCCGCTCGCCACCTGGGACCTCGGCGGGGAGGGACCCGACCTCGTCCTCCTCCACGGGACCGGGTTCCACGCCAAGGTCTGGGAGCCGGTCGCATCCCCGCTCCGGGCCACCCACCGGGTCTGGGCGCTCGACCAGCGCGGGCACGGCGCGTCGGGGCATGCCCCGGACCGGGACTACACCGACTGGGACCGCCTCGCCCGCGACCTCCTCGCAGTGGCCGATGCCCTCCCGACCTGCGGAGCCCTGAGCGGCGCCGGCCACTCGCTCGGAGGGGCGGTGCTGCTGCGCGCCGAGCAGATCCGCCCGGGCACCTTCTCCGCGCTGTACTGCTACGAGCCGATAGTGCTGCCCCCGGGGGTAGGAGCCGGGACGCCGGAGCTGAGTGCCGCCGCCCGCCGCCGCAGGGCGCTGTGGCCCTCGCGTGACGCCGCCGCGGCCAACTACGCGCGCAAGGCGCCGTTCGCCTCGATGGACCCCAGGGTCCTCGCCGCCTACGTGGAGCACGGCCTGGTCGACCGCGACGACGGCAGCGTCGAGCTGGCCTGCCGACCCGAAGAGGAGGCTTCCTTCTACGAGGGGGCAGGGCGGAGCCCGACCTGGGAGCACCTGGGAGAGGTCCGCTCGCCCGTCGTGGTCGCCCGGGGTCGCCCGGGCGCCACCCCGGCGGACCTGGCGGCCGGGATCGCCGCCGCCCTGCCCGGTGGCAGCCTCGAGGCATTCGACGACCTGGACCACTTCGGCCCGATGACCGCACCGGAGCGGGTGGGCACGGCGATCGCGTCCGCCCTCGACGGGGATCGAGGAGCCTGAGCGGAGCGGGGTTCCCCGTCGCTGTCGGCGCGGCTCGTTAGCGTTGGGACATGGCGTTACCGAGGCCGGCGTCCCTTTCCCCCACCAAGGTGACCACCTTCAAGGACTGCGCCCTTGCGTTCCGACTGTCCAACATCGATCGGATACCCGAGGCGAGCACGCTCGCCGCAGTCAAGGGGACCATCGTCCACCGGGCACTCCAGCTGCTCTTCGCCGAGGAGGACCCGGCGGATCGGACCCTCGGCGCCGCCCTCGCCCGCTTGGAGCGGGCGGTGCCCGAGGTGCTCTCCGACGCGGAGAACGCCGACCTGGAGCTCGACGAGGGGTCGCTCGCCGCGCTGGTCGCCGACGCCGAGGTCCTCGTGCGCCACGCCTTCGAGCTCGAGGACCCGCGGGGCGTGCGGGTGATCGGCACGGAGCTGCGCCTGTCGGTCCAGCTCGGGTCGCTCCGCCTCACCGGGATCATCGACCGGCTCGACCTCGACGAGGACGGAGGCCTGGTGGTCACCGACTACAAGACCGGGAGGGCGCCCTCGACCGGCTACGAGCAGGCCCGGCTCGCCGGCGTTCACTTCTACGCCCTGCTCTGCGAGGAGCTGCTCGGGGTCCGCCCGGCGCGCATCCAGCTGCTGCACCTGCGCGAGCCTGTGGTCATCTCGACGGTGCCCACCGACCAGTCGCTCGAAGCATGGCGCCGCCAGACCACTGCGGTGTGGTCGGCGGTGGAGCGGGCCTGCGACAACGAGGACTTCAGGCCCCGCCCCGGCCGGATGTGCGGCTACTGCTCGTACCATCCCTACTGCCCGGCGGTCGGCGGCGACCTGTCCCTCCTCCCGCGGGTCGCGGTGCCGGCGTGACCTCGCGTGCGCTGCGGACCGTCGAGGCATTCGACTCGGCCGCCGACGAGCTGGTCGCCAGGCACCTGCGGGGCCGGCGGGCGTTCGACGCGTTGATGTACTCGGCCAGCGCCCTCGGCGACCACGGCGTCCTCTGGATGCTCCTCGCCGGAGCCAAGGCGGCGCGCGGGCGCGACGGCGACTGGCAGCGCCCGTTGCTGCGGGCCCTGATCGGCCTCGGAGTCGAGTCGGCCGTGGTCAACGGACCGGTGAAGTGGGTTTTCCGTCGCTCTCGCCCGGTCCAGGAGGGCCCCCGACCCCTCTACCTGCGCACCCCCCGCAGCAGCAGCTTCCCGAGCGGGCACGCGAGCGCAGCCTTCTTCGGTGCAGCGCTGCTGCGCGACGAGGACCAGCTCTGGCCCTTGTACTACGCCGTCGCAGTGGTGGTGGCCACGAGCCGCCTGCACGTGCGGATCCACCACGCCTCCGACGTGATCGCCGGCGCGGCCCTCGGCGCGGCCCTGGGCGAGCTCACCCGATGGCTGGTCCCGCTCCACCACTCGGGGTCCGATCCCGAGGTGCACCCCGGGGAGACGCCCAAGGCTTGAGCCCCGAGCGGTCGGCGCCGGGGCCGAGGGGGGTCGACCGCCGAGCCCCACGAGGGGGAATCACCGCTCCCCGAACCGGGTTGCACCCTGCATGCCCACGTCTTTCGCCGTCACCTGGGACTACCGCTGCCCGTTCGCCCGCAACATCCACGACCACCTGGTCACCGCCCTCGAGGCAGGGGCCCCCTGGGACGTGCAGTTCATGGCCTTCTCCCTGGACCAGCCGCACGTCGCAGAAGGAGAGCCGAGCGTCTTCGAGCGGCCCGAGGAGTTCCCCGGCCTGCTCGCCAACGAGGCGGGCATCGTGGTGCGCGAGCGCATGCCCGAGCGGTTCCTGGCGGCCCACCGGGCCCTGTTCGATGCCCGCCACGACGAGGGCGCCGACCTTCGCCGCAGGGAGGTCGTCACCGAGGTGCTGGAGGCGGCCGGGGTCGACGCCTCGGAGGTGCTCGCCGAGGTCGACAGCGGCTGGCCGAGGGAGACCTTCCGCAAGGAGCACTTCGCTGCGGTTGACGGCCACGACGTGTTCGGCGTGCCCACGTTCATTCTCGGCGAGCGTGCGACCTTCGTGCGCCTGATGAACCGGGCCGACCACGGGAACCCGGAGGGCTCTATCTCGACGATCACCCGGATCCTCGAGCTGCTCGAGGGCTGGCCGGAGCTCAACGAGCTGAAGGAGACCCGGATCCCCAGATAGCCGCTCAGGTAGGTGCCGGGGCGAGCTGCCTGATCGCCTCCCGCTGGTCGACGCCGGCGAAGGGCAGCACCGCGAGCACCGGGGTCGTGACCCCGTTGGCCACGTAGCGCGCCACCCGGGCTCGGACCTCGTCGGCCGAGCCGTGGACCACCAAGGCGTCGACCACCTCGTCGGGGATCGCCGCCGCCGCCGCCCTGCGGTCCCCGTCGCGCCAGCGCTCCCACAGGCCGGCCAGCTGCTCGCCCCGCCCGAGCCAATCGTGGAAAGCGGCGTAGACCGGGACCGTGAGGTAGCCGGCGAGCAGGCGCCGGGCCTGGGCCCGGACAGCGCCGGCGTCCTCGGATGGGCAGACGAAGATCCGGGCGACCACCTCGCGCTCGGCACCGATCTCGGCCACCACCCGGGGGACATCGTCGGCCCCGAGCCAGTTGACGATCGCCCCGTCGCCCACCCGGCCGGCGAGACGGAGCATGCCCGGACGCAGCGCGGCCACGAGGATCGGGGGCACCTCGGCCGGCGGCCTCGCCAGCCGGAAGCCCCGCACCCCGAACGTCTCGAACTGCTCGTCGACCCGCTCACCGCTGAGCGCCATGCGCAGGAACCTCACCATGTCGCGGGTCCGCTCGTAGGGACGCTCGAAGCGGAGGTCGTTCCAGGCCTCGACGATCACCCCCGAGGAGGTCCCGATCCCGAGGGCGAAGCGCCGAGGGGCAGCCTCGGCCAGGGCGGCCACGGACTGCGCGAGCAGTGCCGGACCGCGGGTGAAGCTCGGGACGATGGCGGTGCCGAGGCGTAGCTCCGGAACCCAGGCGGCAGCGAGGGCCAACGGGGTGAAGGCATCGGTGCCGTCGGCCTCCGAGGACCACAGGTCGGTGTAGCCGAGCTCGCTCAGCTCCTGGTACCAGCTGCGGTGCTCGGCCAGGGCTACCCCCTGGAAGGGGACCGTGATGCCGTAGCTCACCGCCGAGATGCTAACGGCTCGTCGCGGCTCGGCACCGGGGGACCCGGGGAGGTCCCGGCCGGGGGACCCGGGGAGGTCCCGGCCGGGGGACCCGGGGAGACCCGGGCCGTGGGCTGCCCTCGCAGCGGGCGGCGGCGAGCCCGGACGGTCCACTCGGAGGAGGTTCGGGCAGGCGAGAGGCATCGGTGGCGGCGAGCGCTCGGCGGGCAGCCGCTATCCCGACCATCCCAGCCCGGCAGGTGGCCTCGTCGAGCACCCAGGCCGGCTCTCTCCGGACCGCTGCGTCGCTCGGGGGAGGGTCGGCATCGACGAGGCAGAGCTGGGTGGCCACGTCGAGATCCTCTCGCGGGGGTGAGACATCCACCTAGGATCGCAACGGTGGTCGACCTCGCCGCCACTCTCGGGGCCGAGCCCGGCTCCCGTGTGCTGATCGTCACCTGCGACGAGCTGGGCGTCACCTACTCGCACAAC
>JAKARG010000143.1 GCA_021819345.1 Actinomycetes bacterium
CGATCTCCCGGTCGCCCACCGCCTCGACGATGCGCGCGAGGACGTCGATCGCAGCGGGGACGTGGTCGAGCTGGCGGCCTCCGTGGTTGGAGACCACCACCGCCCGGGCGCCGAGATCAGCGGCCCGTCGGGCGTCCTCCACCGAGAGCACCCCCTTGATGGCCCACGGCCCGTCCCAGGCCCGGGCGATCCACTCGAGGTCGTCCCAGGTGGTCAAACCGTCGAAGCTACGGGCCAGGCGCTCCATCCCGGCCTCGACGGGGGCCCCGAGCGGGCTCAGGTTGGCGAAGCGGATCGCCTCGCCGGTGAGGAACTGCCAGGACCAGCCCGGGTGCAGGGCAGCCTCGAGGATGGTCGAGGCGGTGAGGGTCGGGGCCGGCACGGTCATTCCCGTGCGCAGGTCCCGCTCCCGCTTGGAGCGCACTGCGCTGTCGGCGGTGACGAGCAGGGCCCGGTACCCGCTCGCCTGCGCCCGCTCGAGCAGGTCCTCGCAGAGGGAACGGTCCCGCCAGACGTACAGCTGGTACCACTGCGGGCCCTTGGCCGACCGGGCGACCGCCTCGATCGAGCAGGTGCCCGAGGAGGAGAGCGAGAAGGGGATGCCCGCCCGGGCCGCCGCCCGAGCTGCGGCCAGCTCCCCGTCCCGGTGGAACAGGCGCGGGGAGCCCACCGGGGCCAGGGCGAACGGAAGGCTCGTCGGGGTCCCGAGCAAGGTGGTCGACAGATCGACCGCATGGACGTCCCGCAGCACTCTCGGGACGATCTCCCATTCGTCGAAGGCTCGACGGTTGCGACCGAGGGTCACCTCGTCCTCGCCGCCCCCCTCCAGGTAGCCGACGACCCCCTCGGGCAGTCGCCGCCGGGCGAGACGGCGCAGGTCCTCGATGGCCACCGCCCGCGCCAACCGGCGCTGGCCGTAGGGCGCAGGGGGCCGGGAGAGGTTGACCAGCTGGCGGATCTCGGCGAGGCGCATGCGGGCCGGCGCCGGCTAGGCGGGTCGCGCCTCGCCGACTTCGTGGAGCTCCACCAGGTTGCCCGAGGGATCGTGGAGGAAGGCTTGGCGGCTCAGGTTCACCGCCACCGGGTCCGACACGGCTACTCCCCGCTCTCGCAGCTCCGCCACCGCCGCATCGATGTCCTCCACCCGTAGGGCGAAGTGCTGGCCCACGTCCTCCGGTACCGGCTTGTCCAGCAGGTGGAGCTGCCGGTCGCCCACGTCCAGCCAGGCCCCGTCGAAGCTGAACGCGGCCCGGTCGCTACGAACCGTAAAGCCCATCACGTCCCGGTAGAAATCGACCGCCTGGGCTACGTCGCGAACATTGATCGATACATGGTGCAGCCCGAGGACCCTCACGGCCTCAGCATGCCACAGTGGTCCACGGCGATCACGAGGGGTTTGCGGCGCCACCGCCACCACCGCCACCGCGAACGGGATCGCCCTGCATCAGCCCCGCCCGACGTAGGGCATTGTGGTGGCCATCACGGTCATGAAGAGCACGTTGGCGTCCAGGGACAGACCGGCCATGTAGGCAACTGCCCGGCCCACGTCGGCGACGTCCATCGTGGGCTCGGGGCGGACCTCCCCGTCGGCCTGCTCCCGACCGCTCGTGATGTCGGCGGTCAGCGGGGTAGCGGCGTTGCCGATGTCGATCTGCCCGCAGGCGATCCTGAAGCGCCGGCCCTCGAGCGCCGTGGACCGGGTGAGCCCGGTGATCGCGTGCTTGCTGGCGGTGTAGGCGGCCGACGCCGGACGGGGCGCATGGGCCGAGATGGAGCCGTTGTTCACGATCCGTCCCCCCATCGGCGACTGGAGCTTCATCAGCCGAAATGCCTCCCGGGTGCACAGGAAGGCTCCGGTGAGGTTGGCGGCAATGGTCTCGGCCCACTCCCCCAGCGAGACCTCGTCGAGGGGCCGGCGCGGCCCGGAGATCCCGGCGTTGTTGAACAAGAAGTCCACCCGCCCGAAGCTCGCCCGGGCCTCGGAGAACAGCCCGCGGACAGCCTGCTCGTCGGTGACGTCGCAGGAGACCACCTTTGCCCGGCCGCCGGCGGAGGCGATGGCCGAAGCCGTCTCCTCGAGGGGCGCGGACCGCCTCCCCGCGAGCACCAGGGTGAACCCCTCGGCGGCAAGGGCGAGAGCCGAGGCCCGCCCGATGCCACTCCCCGCACCGGTCACCACGGCCACCGCGAGCTGCTCGGACATGAGCCTTCGCCTCCTCCATCTCCGGAAATTCTCCGGAAGCCGACGCGCACACTCAGCGGGCGACCGGGTCGGGGGGATCCTATTGCATTCCTCTCGGCCACGACCGGGCCGGGCGGGTCGAGCAGGTCGAGTGGGTCGAGCAGGTCGAGCGGGTCGGCGAGGAACGGCGGTGCTCGGGCGGGGCCCAGGACCTGCGATCCCCCGAGGAACGGCGGTGCTCCGCCGGAGCCCGGGACCTCCGCTCCCCCGAGCGATCACCCGGCCGGGGGACCCCGGCGCACCGAGCCCGCTCCTAGGGTCACCCACAACCAGCCGGCGAGGCATCGGGAGGCCCGAGACGAGCGACGATGCGTCGAACCTCGCCGGCGGCATCTCGGGAGAGGAGAAAGGCGTCGATGTCGGTGGCTCACCCCGTCGTGGCGATCACCGGCTCCTCGGGAGCAGGTACGACCTCGGTCACCCGCACGATCCAGCACATCTTCCGCCGGGAGGAGATCCGTGCCTGCGTGATCGAAGGCGACTCCTTCCACCGCTACGACCGGGACGAGATGAAAAGAGCAACGGCCGAGGCGGACCGGGAGGGCAACCACCACTTCTGCCACTTCTCGCCCGAGGCCAACCTCCTCGTCGACCTGGAGGACCTCTTCCGGACCTACGGCGAGACCGGGTCCGGCCGGGTCCGCAAGTACCTGCACAACGACGAAGAGGCCCGCCCCTACGGACAGCCGTCAGGAACCTTCACCCCATGGGAGGACGTCCCGGCCGGGACCGACATGCTCTTCTACGAGGGCCTCCACGGTGCGGTGGTCTCCGATCAGGTGGACATCGCCCGCCATGCCGACCTGCTCGTCGGGGTGGTGCCGATCATCAACCTGGAGTGGATCCAAAAAGCCCATCGGGACAAGTCCGAGAGGGGCTACTCCACCGAAGCGGTGATGGACACGATCCTGCGCCGCATGCCCGACTACGTGAGCACGATCTGCCCGCAGTTCTCCCGGACCCACGTCAACTTCCAGCGCGTCCCGACGGTGGACACCTCCGACCCGTTCATCGCCCGCTTCATCCCGACCGCCGACGAGAGCTTCGTCGTGATCCGCTTCGCCAACCCGCGAGGGATCGACTTTCCCTATCTGCTCTCGATGCTCCACGACTCGTTCATGTCGAGGCCGAACATCATCGTCGTGCCCGGCGGCAAGATGGAGCTGGCGATGCAGCTGATCTTCACGCCACTGCTGCTCCGCCTCGTGGAGCGGAGCCGTCGGGCCGTGGCTTCGTGAGGCCCGGTCCAGGAGCGCCTTCGCCGTCCTGGCTGCGTCACCAGATGACGGTCAGTCCCCGCAGCTCGTGGAACGCGGCGTCGCGGGTCACCAGCGCGGCTCGGTGGAGGAGCGACTGCGCCGCAAGTAGCCGGTCGAACGGATCGGCATGGTCCCAGTCGAGGCCCCCCGCGCGGATGGCGTCGGCGGCGGAGATGTCGAGCCCCCGGGCCCCGAGCCTGCTGGTTAGGTCGTCGTGCTGGGCCAGCAGGACCTCGGCTTCGGGCCACTTGCCGGCCCGGTACTTGATCGCCATCTCCCACGCAGTGGCAGCGGAGACGAGCAACGCGTTGTTTGCTGCCTCTATCGCGCTCCGGGCCCGGCCGGAGAGTCGCTCGGGGTCGGTGAGCGCCCACACGTAGGCGTGGGTGTCCAGCAGCAGGACGGTCACGACCAGGCAGCGAGGTCGGCTTCGTCGAGCGGATCGAAGCGCTCGTCGGGCGTTGGCAGGTCGAGGAACCCCAGGGCGCGAGCTGCGGGCGGGTCCACCGGCACCAGCCGGACGAGCGGCTTGCCGGCACGCGCGACGACGACGTCTTCACCCTTCAGAGCTGCGTCGAGCAGTTGCGACAGGTGCGCCTTGGCATCCGCCACGTTGTGTATGACCATGTTGGTCAGACTAACCTGGTCTATCGACTCGAGGGCGACATCAACGCTGGCGACAGTTCAGCCCGTCCGGCGCTCGGGCGTCAGCCCCCCCGGCGCCGCCGCGACCGTGCCCTGAAGCCGACAGACAACGCGAGGAGCCCGACGGCTCCGAGAGCCACCGGCAGGCCGCCCGGGAGGCCCCGGGGCGAGCCGATCGGGCCGGCGGCGCTCGGAGATCCCTTGCCGCGCCCAGGTCGCGTCGGCGACGTCACGGGCGCGCTGGTGCCGACCGTGGTGGTCGTGGTCGGGGTGGTCGTCGTGGTCGTGGTCGGGGTCGTCGTGGTCGGGGTCGTCGTGGTCGGGGTCGTCGTGGTCGGGGTCGTCGTGGTCGGGGTCGTGGTCGGGGTCGTCGGGCTCGACGCCAGGAGCGAGGGGTCGTCGATCGTCACCAGGGGGTCACGGCGGCATCCCGGGGTGGGCACGGCGACCACCTGCTCGGGAGCCGGCGGCGCAGCACCGGCCCCGAGCAGGGAGGTGGGGATCGCGTCGGCCATCGCCGTCTGGCCGGCAGTGTTGGGGTGCAGGTTGTCGCCGGAGTCGTAGGCAGGGAACATGACGTCGGGCTGGCAGGCGCCGTTGTAGACGTCGCCGACCACCTCGGCCAGGTCGAGCACTGCAGCGAACGCCCCGGAGTGGAGGATCCAGTTGTTGACCTCCTGGCGGTTGGCCTCCATCTCCGGCGTCCACACCTCGTCGCCGCCGGAGGATCGGGGAAGCAGCGTCGACGCGATCACCGGGACACCGGCGGCCCTGGCCTGGGCCAGGATGCTGCGGTAGCCGGCGATCAGCTCTGCGGCAGTTGCGCCGAACCACAAGTCGTTGGTCCCGAGGAGCAGCAGGACCCGGTCGACGCCGGGCTGGTCGAGCACGTCGGCCCTGAAGCGGGTGACCCCGGCCTCGCCACCTCCGGTGCGGGAGTCGTCGTCGGCGAGGGGCAGGACGGTGTTGGCGGTGATCGCCTCGTTGGCGACGCCGACCCGCTCGTCGGCGGGCAGCTCGCCGAGCCGGTGGGCAAGGATCGTCGGCCACGCCGTGGTGAGGGTGCAGTCGTCCTGGTAGCCGGGGCAGCGGAAGTTGTAGCCGTCGCTGATCGAGTCTCCGAGCACCACCGTCGCTCGAGCCGGCGTCGCCCCGCCGCTCACGTCGAGCGCGTCGACGAAACGGTCCCAGGTCTCGGGAAAGGAGAGCCCCGCGCCGCTCGGGTCGTCCACCAGGTCTCCCCCCCCTTCGGCCGAGGAGTACGACATCCCGTCGCCGGCGTCGTAGTGCACGCTGACCTGGTCGCTCCCGGGCACGTAGAGGCTCACCGCGAGGCGCTCGCCGGCGTGCACCACCATCGCGACCGGGCTGCTGTAGACGCTCGCGCCCACCGGGATGCTCACCGAGGTGGCGCCCCCGAACAACACTGGCCGCAACGTGCCGGCGACCACCGCCGAGCCCGTCCCGGCGACCGCCACCGTGGCTGCGGTGACGACGAGCGGGACGTCCCCGTACTCGTTGGAGACCTGGACGCGCACCTCGGTGCCGCCGACGCTGAGCGGCGCGACCTGGCGCACGGTCGCATCGTGGACGTACTGGCCCAGGCTCCCCGCCATCGCCACTGCCCACGAGACGGTCCACGCAGGCTCGGCCCCGGCCGGGACCAGCGGCAACGACACGGCCAGCAGCGCTGCACCGAGCGCGACCGCGAGCCGGCGGACGATCCCAAGGGTGCCGGCGGTACGCCGGACCCGAGGGACCTGGCTCCCGACGACGAGGGCTTCCCGGGAGGGACGGACCAGGCTGCAGCTACCAGGACCACCGCCGCGCATAGCAACTCGAAACTACAGGACCAGGGCGGGTGCACAGGACCGCCCGGGCCGATTCGACGCCGCGGGCCCCGAGGAGCGGACCGCCTTGCTATCGTGCGCACACCCAGGGAACCCTGGGCGTGGTTGTCCACACAGGGGGAAAGACATGTCGATCGACCACGAGCGGCTCGACCCGTTGCGCCGGGGCAGAGGACCGATCCAAGAGCACGTGATAGACGAGCTGGTCGCAGGGCGCCTCTCCAGACGGGACTTCTTGCGCCGTGCCACCAAGGTGGGGATCGGGATCCCCGTGGCCAGCGCGATCCTCGCAGCGTGCGGCAGCAGCGAGGCCGCGAGCGCAGGAGGCACCGCTCCGAGCAGCTCGCGCCCTGCCACGTCTGCAGTGAGCGGCGCCACCAAGCGAAAGGCGGGAGCGACGATCCGCGCCGGCCAGGTCGTCCCCTCGGGCGCTATCAACCCGCTCACGGTCAACGACCAGGGCGGTATCGAGGCACTCGACATCGTCGGGGAGTGGCTCACCTTCTGCAACGACAAGCTCGTCCACGAACCGCTGCTGGCCACCAGCTGGTCTCCCAACGCCGACGCCACCGCCTGGACCTTCAAGATCCGCCAAGGGGTGAAGTTCAACGACGGCACCCCGCTGACCGTCGACGACGTCGTCTACACGATGAAGCAGCAGGCCGACCCCAAGCTCGGGGTCAACGCGGCGTCGGTCTTCGCCGGGACCCTCACCCCCGACGGGGTGGAGAAGATCGACGACCAGACCGTGCGCTTCAACCTCGAAGCCGCTGACGGCTCGTTCACCGATGCGGTCTGCCAGGACAACTACAACGTGATGATCGTGCCCAACAACTACGACTGGTCGAAGTTCGAGAGCGAGTTCCCCGGCACCGGCAAGTTCAAGATGACGAGCTACACCAGAAATGTCGGGGGCACTTTCGTGCGCAACCCGCACTACTGGGGCACCCCGGCACTCCCCTCCGAGCTGCGGGTCACCTACTTCTCCGGCGAGGCTTCGACCACCTCTGCCCTGGAGGCCGGGAGCATAGATTGCGACGACGGCTTCACGGTTTCCACGAGCCCGCAGCTGCTTGCCGGCGGTTACAACATCAACGCGATGAAATCCTCGTTCCAGCGCCAGCTGTCGATGCGCTGTGACGTCGGACCGTTCACCAACAAACTCGTCCGTCAGGCGATGGCGCTGACCCTCGACCGGCCCGAGATCGTCGCCGCTTTGTTCAAGGGCTACGCAGTGGTCGGCAACGACAACCCCTTCGCCCCGGTGTTCCCGATGTACAACCCGAGCGTCCCGCAACGGGTCAAGAACATCGCGAAGGCCAAGAAGCTCATGGCCCAGGCGGGCATGTCCCGGGGCTTCAAGGTCACCCTCGCCACCGAGCAGTTCGAGGAGATCCCCGAGTACGCCCAGATCGTCAAGGCGTCGGCGAAGGAGATCGGTATCGACATCGAGCTGTCGATCACCTCGCAGACCTCCTACTACGGGGCCGGGGTCTTCGGCCAGTCGCCCTGGCTCGACGCCACGATGAGCATCGTCGACTACGGCGCCCGGGGAGTGCCGAACGTCTACCTCGAGGCCCCGCTCCAGACCATC
>JAKARG010000144.1 GCA_021819345.1 Actinomycetes bacterium
GCCGAGGAGACCTTCGTCGTGCCGAGGACCACTCCGGCCGACGGTGCCGGCAAGTTCTTCTTGATGGACATGTTCCCCTACCCCTCGGACGCCGGCCTGCACGTCGGCCACCCCCTCGGCTACATCGCCACCGACGTCTACGGCCGGTTCCTGCGGATGTGCGGCGTGCGGGTGCTACACACCCTCGGCTACGACGCCTTCGGCCTACCGGCGGAGCAGTACGCCATCCAGACCGGGACCCACCCGCGGGCTACCACCGAGGCGAACATCGACCGCTATCGCTCGCAGATCGCCCGCCTCGGGCTCGCCCACGACCCGACGCGCTCGGTGGCCACCACCGACGAGGCCTTCTACCGCTGGACCCAGTGGATCTTCCTGCAGATCCACGGCGCCTGGTACGACGAGGCGCAGCGCAGGGCGCGCCCGATCGCCGAGCTGGTCTCGGCCCTCGAGTCCGGCGAGCTGCCCACGCCCGACGGTCGCCCCTGGTCGGAGCTGTCGGTCGGCGAGCAGGCCGAGGTCCTCGACGCCCGCCGTCTCGCCTATCGGGCGGAGGTGCCGGTCAACTGGTGCCCGGGCCTCGGCACGGTGCTCGCCAACGAGGAGGTCACTGCCGATGGACGCTCCGAGCGGGGCAACTTCCCGGTGTTCCGCCGGGAGCTGACCCAGTGGATGATGCGGATCACCGCCTATGCCGACCGCCTGCTCGACGACCTCGAAGACCTCGACTGGCCGGCGTCGGTCAAGGCGATGCAGCGCAACTGGATCGGGCGCTCCGAGGGTGCGTCGATCCGCTTCGCGGCGGGTGACGTCGAGATCGAGGTCTTCACCACCCGGCCCGACACCCTCTTCGGGGCCACCTACCTGGTGCTGGCGCCGGAGCATCCTCTCGTCGACACCCTCGTGGCCGAGAGCTGGGAGGGCGACCCGCCGTCGGCCTGGACCACCGGTGCGGCGAGCCCGGCCGAGGCCGTGGCCGCCTACCGTGCCCGGGCGTCGGCGCTGAGCGAGCGGGACCGCCAGGCCGAGGCCAGAGCTAGGACGGGGGTCTGGACCGGCGCGCGCGCCACCAACCCGGTCACCGGCGAGCCGATCCCGATCTTCGTCGCCGACTACGTGCTCGCCGGCTATGGAACAGGGGCGATAATGGCGGTGCCCGCCCACGACCAGCGGGACTTCGAGCTGGCCCGGGTGCTCGGCCTCGAGGTCCGCCCGGTGGTGGCTCCCGCCGACGGACGGGACCCGCTCGACGCCTCGCAGTGGGCGGATGCCTACGTGGGTGACGGCGAGCTGGTCAACTCGACCAGCGAGGCGCTCGGCATCGACGGCATGGGTGTCGCGGAAGCCAAGCGGGCGGTCACCGCATGGATCGAGGATGCCGGCGTCGGGCGGCGCACGGTGACCTACAAGCTGCGTGACTGGCTCTTCAGTCGCCAGCGCTACTGGGGGGAGCCCTTTCCCATCGTCTACGACAGCGACGGGATCGCCCACGCCCTGCCGGAGTCGATGCTGCCGGTCACGCTGCCCGACCTCGACGACTACCGGCCGGTGACCGCCGACCCCGCGGACGCCGCCTCGGGGCCCGAGGCCCCGCTCGCCAGGGCGACCGAGTGGGTGGAGGTCACCCTCGACCTCGGCGGGGGCCCACAGCGCTACCGCCGGGAGACCGACACCATGCCCCAGTGGGCCGGCTCGTGCTGGTACGAGCTTCGCTACCTGGACCCCGACGACGACTCCCACTTCGTCGATCCCGAGCTCGAGCGGTTCTGGATGGGCCCCCGCTCGCCCGCAGACAGCGGTGGCGTCGACCTGTACGTCGGCGGCGTCGAGCATGCCGTGCTCCACCTGCTCTACAGCCGCTTCTGGCACAAGGTGCTGTTCGACCTCGGGCACCTGAGCAGCCGTGAGCCGTTCCGGCGGCTCTACAACCAAGGCTACATCCAGGCCTACGCCTACACCGACCGCAGGGGGGTGTACGTGCCCGCAGCCGAGGTCACCGAGCGTGACGGCGGCTTCTGGTACGGGGACGAGCCGGTCGAGCGACACTACGGGAAGATGGGCAAGTCGCTGAAGAACGGGGTGACGCCCGACGAGATGTGCGACCTCTACGGGGCCGACACCCTGCGCCTCTACGAGATGTCGATGGGCCCGCTCGACGTCTCCCGGCCGTGGGACACGAGGGCAGTGGTCGGGTCGCTGCGCTTCTTGCAGCGCGTCTGGCGCAACGTGCTCGACGAGGACTCCGGTGAGCCGAGGGTCGTGGACGATCCACCTGACGCCGAGACCGAGCGGGCGCTGCACGCCACCGTCGCGGTGGTGCGCGCCGAGGTCGAGGGCCTGCGCTTCAACACCGCCATCGCCAAGCTCATCGAGCTCAACAACCACCTGACTTCCTCCGAGCGACCGCTGTCGCGATCGGTCGCAGAGGCCCTGGTGCTGATGCTCGCACCCTTCGCCCCGCACGCCGCGGAGGAGATGTGGCACCGCCTCGGCCACGACACCAGCCTCGCCTACGAGGCGTTCCCGACTTCCGACCCCAGCAAGCTCGTGTCGTCGGCCGTGACCTACCCGGTCCAGGTCGACGGCAGGCTGCGGGCCACCATCTCGGTCCCTTCCGACGCCGGCGAAGCCACGGTCCGCGAGGCGGCGCTCGCCGCGGTCGAGCGCTGGCTCGCCGGTCGCAGCATCGACAAGGTCGTCGTCGTGCCGGGGCGGATCGTGAGCGTCGTGGGCTCCGGGCAGGCGGCCGAGCCCGATCGTGCCGGCGAGCGGGGCGCAGCAGGGAACGAGCGCCGGTCCGAGCCGCTACCGCCAGCCGATAGCCGCTAGCGCTCCCCTCGCAGGAAGCGCTCCAGCTCGGCGGCGATCTCGTCCCCAGACGGCAGGTCGCCGAACTGGGTCGCGGTCAGGCCCTCCTCCTCGTCGTGGGAGGCCTCGAGCTGTCGGACGAGGGCGAGGTGCTCCTCGCTGACCGAGATCAGCTGGTCGATCTGCCTGG
Organism: Actinomycetes bacterium; assembly: GCA_021819345.1. Lineage (GTDB taxonomy): Bacteria > Actinomycetota > Acidimicrobiia > Acidimicrobiales > Palsa-688 > JAKAQB01. Next base: position 2,999 of record JAKARG010000144.1, read on the forward strand.
AGGTCGCCGCAGCCGCGGCCCGCAGAGCTGCGGTGTCGATCTCGACGCCGGCGAGCGTCCCGAGGCGCTCGAGCAGCGCGGCCGAGCCGGCGGGGTAGGGCAGCGCCGACGCGTAGTGGGGCACCCGGGCCCACAGCCCGATCGCCGGTACGCCGGCCCGACCGAAGGCGTGCTCGAGCACCCCTTGCATACCCGAGGGCACCTCGATCGCGGCGGGCATGGTGCCCACCTGGGCGGCGAGATCGGCGTCGGTGCTCGTTGCCGCGAGGCGGACCGGGCGGGTGTGGGGGACCGGTGCAGGGAAGGCGCCCAATCCGACGAACATCTCCACCCCGAGGCGCGACGCGAGCGAGACCACTTCCGCGCTGAAGCGGTGCCAGCGCATGTCCGGCTCGGGGCCCGAGAGCACGAGGACACTGCGGGCGCCGTCCCCTGTGGCCGTGGCCGCCTCGAGGCGGATCTCGGGCCAGCGCAGCTCCTGGTGGGTGCCGTTGTCGATCCGGAGCACCGGTCGGCGCGCGCGGTGGTCGATCAGCTCGTCCCCGTCGAAGGTCGCAACGGTGCGCAGGGTGAGCGAGTCTCGTAGAGCCGACATCGCCGTCGACGCTGCCTGGCCGGCGTCGATCCACCCCTCCATCCCGCACACGAGCACGGGGCGGTCGAGCAGCGGCCAGGAGTGGAGGACCGCGAGGTCGCCCATCGCCGGCTCAGCCGATCCTCGACGCTGCGTCGGCGGCGCGCCCGGCAAGCTGGCGGATCATCTCCGGGTACGCCTCGTGATCGAACCCGTCGTGGCCCATGGCTCCTCCGACATATCGCACCAGCACGCCCTCCAGGATGCATGCGAGCTTCCAGGAAGCGAAGGCGACGTAGAAGTCGATCTGCTCCAGGCAGCGTCCGGAGACCGCAGCGTAGCGCTCGCCCACCTCCGCGCGGCTGAGGAACCCTCCGTCGGTGGTGGCGCTGTGGGCGATGACCGGCTCCTCGCCCGGGTCGGCCCAGTAGACGAGGAGCTGGCCGACATCGGCGAGCACGTCGCCGATGGTGCACAGCTCCCAGTCGAGGACCGCTGCCAGGGACCCGTCGGCGGCGAGCACTGCGTTGTCGAGCCGGTAGTCCCCGTGCACGATGCCCACCGGTCCCTGCTCGGGGAGGTGGGCGGCGAGGTGGTCGTGGACGGCGTCGATCGCAGCGACGTCGGGGCCGCCGTGCTCGTCACGATTGGCGCGGTACTGGGCGTACCAGCGGCGCAGCTGGCGGGCGAGGTAGCCGTCCGGGCGCCCGAGCGAGCCCAGGCCCACCCGGTCGGGGTCCACGGCGTGGATCGCCACGAGGGTATCGACCAGGCTCTCGGAGGCCCGCCGTCGTGCGGCAGGATCGAGGGCTGCGGCAGCTTCCCCCTCGGCCCTCAGCACCAGTCCCTCGACGTGCTCCATCACGTAGAACGCGGCGCCGGTCACCGCCGGGTCGTCGCAGTAGCCGAGCGTCCGAGGGACCGGGATCCCGGCCGGGAGCAGGGCGGAGAGGATCCGGTGCTCGCGGCCCATGTCGTGGGCGGTCGGCAGCAGCAGTCCGGTCGGCGGCCGCCGGAGGACCAGGCGGCGGCCGCTCCGGTCGGTGACGGCGTAGGTCAGGTTGCTGCGGCCGCCGGCGATCAGCTCGAAGTCGTAGGGAGGCTCGACCCCTCGCAGGTGCTCGGTGAGCCAGGCGCTGACCCGGGCCCGGTCGATCCCCGCCGGAGAGGGGTCCCCGCCGCCACTCGCCGGTCGCGCCGGTTGCGCCGGGCTCCGGTCAGCCCCGGGTGCCCCGCTCACCCCGAAGGGGCCCGTCACTGCCCACCTACCGCTTCGTCGGCGAGCCGGGAGTGGGCAACCCCGGCGTCGGCGAGCCGGGAGTGGGCAACCCCGGCGTCGGCAACCCAGGCGGCGGGAGCCCCGGCGGCGAGAACCCCGGCCTCGGTACCTCCGGAGGTGTCGGTACCCTCGGTGGTGTCGAGAGGTCGGGACACCCCCCGACCGGCGTCTTCGGGGCAGGTCATCTCCCCGAAGCTAGAACCTCCCGAGGAGCGAGTCCCGATGGACGTCACCGATGCCAGCTTCGAGACCGAGGTGCTCGAGCGCTCCACCCAGCTCCCGGTCGTGGTGGACCTGTGGGCCTCGTGGTGCGGCCCGTGTCGGACCCTCGGGCCGATCATCGAGAAGGTCGTGGCGGAGACCGCCGGGCGGGTCGCGCTGGCCAAGGTCGACGTGGACGCGAACCCCCGGGTGGCGACCACCTTCCAGGTGCAGTCGATCCCCGCGGTGTATGCCCTGTCGGACCGCAAGGTGGTGGACCGCTTCGTCGGGGCCCTGCCCGAGCCGGCCGTCCGGGAGTGGGTCTCCAAGCTCGCTCCCGCAGACACCGAGGTGGACCGCCTGGTCGAGGCCGGCGACCTCCAGTCGCTGCGAAAGGCGACCGAGCTCGAGCCCGGCAACGAGAAGGCGGTGCTCGCCCTGGCCGCCCTGCTCGCCGGCTCGGAGGAGCGCGCCGAGCGCGAAGAGGCGCTCGGACTGCTGGCCCGGGTCCCCGAGACCCCCGAGGGCCGCCGCGTCGCTGCGCGTGCGAGGCTCGGGCCCGAGGCCGCCCTCGACGCTCGGGGGATCGAGGCCAGGCTCGACACCCTCCTCGACGCGGTCAAGACCGACGACGCCGCTCGACAGGAGCTGCTCGACCTGCTCGAGGTGCTCGGACCCGACGATCCCCGGACCGCGACCTACCGCAAGGCCCTGACTGCCCGGCTGTTCTGAGCCGTCCGTTCGGCACGTGGCCCGACCCGGCCGGGCCGACCGTTCGACGGGGACCGGCGGGCCGGCGGTTGCCGGTAGCTTCGGGGCTCGTGCTGCTCGGCCTCGGCGCCCGGACCCACGACCTCGCCCGGCGGGCGCTCGTCATGGGTGTCGTCGACCTGACGCCGGGGCCGGCGGCCGGGCGGGATGGTCGCCAGGAGCTCGAGTCGCTCTGCCGCCGTGCCGGGGAGATGGTCGCCGCCGGCGCCGACCTGCTCGACGTCGGCGGGCTCGGGTCCGGCGCCGACCCGGGGCCGAGCGAGCCCGAGGAGCTGGAGCGGGTGGTGCCGGTGATCTCCGCCCTGGCCGAGCGCTTCGAGGTGGCCTTGTCGGTGGGCACCCGGCGGGCCTCGGTGGCTGCGGAGTCCTTCCGTGCGGGTGCGGTGGTGGGCAACGACGCCAGCGGCTTCGCGGACCCGGGCTACCTTGCGGCCGCGGCCGGCGCCGGCGCGACCGTGGTCGTCGCCCACGGACGCCTCGCGCCCCGGCCGGGCGCGCCCGGCCCCGACTGCGGCCAGGTGGTCGAGCAGGTGCGGTCGTCTCTCGCCGAGGGCGTCGAGCGGGCGCGCGCCGCCGGCGTCGGTGCCGACCGGATCGTCGTCGACGCCGGGATCGACCAGGGAAAGACCACGCCATGCTCCTTGGCGCTCCTCGCCGGCTGCAGCCGCCTCGCGGACCTCGGAGTCCCCCTGTTGCTCTCGGTGTCGGGCAACGGGTTCCTCGCCGAGGCCCTCGGCCTGGAGCCGGGGCAGATGCGCCAGGCCTCGAGCGCGGCGCACGCAGTCGGGCTGAGCCTCGGCGCGCGGGTCCTGCGGGCCTTCGACGTCGCGGCTGCCCGCCGGGTGCGCGACACCCTTGCTGCGGTCATGGCGGCCGAGTGAGCCCGCCGGAGCCGTCGGTCCACCTGGTCGACGGTGACGACCCGACCCTCGTGTCGGAGGCGGTGCGGGGCCTCGTCGAGCAGCTCCTCGGAGGGGTCGACCGTGGCCTTGCGCTCGAGGACTTCTCGAGCGACGACACGGATGCGTCGGTCGTGGCCGACGCCTGCCGGACCCCTCCGTTCCTCACCGACCGGCGGGTGGTGGTCGTCCGCGACGTCGGGAGGTTCAGCACCGAGGAGCTCGCCCCCCTGCTCGGGTACCTGGAGGCACCGGTCGAGACCACCTCCTTGGTCCTGGCCGCCGGTGGTGGCCGGCTGGCCCCCAAGCTCGTCGCCGCAGTGAAGGCCAGGGGCCAGGTGCGCTCGAGCGCCGTCGGCCGGGACGGCCGGGCGTGGGCCCACGACCGGCTGCGCCGCAGCGGCCTGCGGGTGGACGCCGAGGCCGAGGCGCTGATCGAGGCCCACCTCGGCGCCGACCTCAACCGCCTCCCAGGCATCGTCGAGGTGCTGGTAGCCGCGTACGGGTCCGGTGCTCGCATCGGGGCGGCGGAGGTATTGCCGTACCTCGGGGAGGCGGGCTCGGTCGCCCCGTGGGACCTGACCGACGCGATCGACGCAGGGTCCTCCGAGCGGGCCCTCGGGGCGCTCCACCGCCTGAGCGGCCCCGGGGGCCGTCACCCGCTCGTGGTCCTCTCGGTGCTCCATCGTCACTTCGGGAACCTGATGGCGCTCGACTCGCCGGAGATCACCACCGAGGCCGCGGCCGCGGCCGCCCTCGGGATCGCAGCGGGGCGCAGCAGCTTCCCGGCGAAGAAGGCCCTCGGGTCGCTCCGTCGCTACGGGAGCAACGGGGCGGCGCAGGCGATCGGCCTGCTCGC
>JAKARG010000145.1 GCA_021819345.1 Actinomycetes bacterium
TGAAGGAGTTCGGGGTCTCGCAGATGCCCGTCGTGCAGGCCGAGCCGCCCCTCGCCCTGGCCGAGGTGGTCGGCACGGTGACCGATCGACTGTTGCTCGAAGCCGCCCTGGACGAGCCCGAGGCGATCGACGGACCGGTCGCAGCGGTGATGGAGCGGCCCCTGCCGACGGTCGGCTCCGGCGAGCCGGTCGACCTGGCTGCGGCCCGGCTCTCCAAGGGGGCCTCGGCGGTGCTGGTCATGGACGAGGGACGCCCTGTCGGCATCGTCACCCGCTCCGACTTGCTCGACCACCTCGCGGCGCCGGCGGCACCGAGGTGAGCGGCGCCCGGTACGGCGCCGGCGGCACCGAGCAGGGCGGCGCCCGGTACGGCGGCTACCCGGGCGGCGCCACCCGGGCAGGCGGCGAGAGCGAGGGGCCGGGGTTCGAGACCCTCGCCATCCACGCGGGCCAGGACCCAGACCCGGTGACCGGGGCAGTGGTCCCGGCGGTGTCGGTGGCGACGACCTTCGCCCAGGAGGCCGTGGGCCGCCACGCCGGCTACGACTACAGCCGCAGCGGCAACCCCACCCGTGGGGCGCTCGAGGCCTGCGTGGCCTCGCTCGAGGGGGCAGCAGGGGCGGCGGCGTTCGCGAGCGGCCTGGCCGCCGAGGACGCGGTCCTGCACCTGCTCGAGCCCGGTGACCACCTGATCGTCCCGGACGACGCCTACGGCGGCACCTACCGCCTGGTCAGCCAGGTGTGGGGCCGCCTCGGCATCGCGCACACCTCGGTCGGCCTCTCGGACCTCGCCGCGGTGGCGGCTGCGTGGCGCCCCGAGACCCGGATGGTCTGGGCCGAGACGCCCACCAATCCGCGCCTCGGGATCGTCGACATCGCCGCCCTGGCAGAGCTGGTCCACGCTCGGGGTGCCCGGCTGGTCGTCGACAACACCTTCGCCACCCCCTGGTTGCAGCGCCCCCTCGCCCTCGGTGCCGACGTGGTGGTGCATTCGGCCACCAAGTACCTGGGTGGCCACAGCGACGTGGTCGGCGGGATCGTCGCGAGCAACGACGCGGAGGTCCTCGAGCGGATCGCGTTCGTGCAGAACTCGGTGGGGGCCGTGCCCGGGCCGTGGGACTGCTACCTGACGCTGCGAGGGATCAAGACCCTCGCAGTGCGGGTGGAACGCCAGTGCGCCACCGCAGCGACCGTCGTGGCCGCCCTCGAGGGCCATCCCGGCGTCGAGACCGTGCTCTGGCCCGGCCTCACCGGCCACCCGGGCCACGAGGTGGCGGCCAGGCAGATGCGGGGGTTCGGGGGGATGGTCTCCTTCGTCGTCGCAGGTGGCGAGGAGGCCGCCCTGGCCGTCGCCGCGGGCACTCGGCTGTGGACCCTCGCCGAGTCCCTCGGTGCGGTCGAGTCGCTGATCGAGCATCCCCACCGCATGACCCACGCGTCGGTCGCCGGCTCTCCTCTCGAGGTGCCGAGCGGCCTGCTGCGCCTCTCGGTAGGGCTGGAGACCCCAGACGACCTGGTCTCCGACCTCCTCGGGGCGCTCGAGCGGGCCACCGGCTGATACCAGGAGCTCGCCGCCGCTGACACGCGCCGGTGACCGGAGACCGGAGACTGGAGACCCCCGCCCGGGTGGGGGAAGCTCACACCTGCGGGCCCCAGGCCACGAGGGCGAGCGGCACCTCGGCTCCCGGGCGGCGCATCACCGCCCCGGTGGCGAGCGGCCGGGGCTCGTCGACCGCGATCGCTTCGAAGCCGCCGGGGCCTGCGCCCGAGCCGTCTGCAGCGGTCCCCGAAGGCGCCACGGCCTCCGAACCAGGAGCCCCGCCGGGCACCGGCCGGTAGCGCGCGGTGCCGTGGGGCCCGTGCACCGCCGTGGTGCGAACCGGCCCGGCGAATGCATGCAGCTCCCAGGATCCGGCGGGGATCGAGTCGGTAGAGGCTCCGGGGGGGCCGAGGGGGACCACTGCGCCCGCCCGCACGTAGAGGGGGATCCGTTCGATCGGAACCGTCTCGACGAACCTGGCGGGACCTTCCCGTAGCTCCCCGGTCCAGTAGTCGACCCATCCCCCCGGGGGGAGCTCGACCTCGACGGCGACCGGAGCGAGGCCGTCGTCGAGGACGGCGACGACGAGCAGGTCCGGCCCGAGGAACCACTCGTGCTCGACCCTCCAGCACTCGCCGGCGCCGTCGGTCTCCAGGGCGAGAGGGCGCATCACCGGCCAGCCGCTCCGGGCCGCCTCGTGGACGGCGCTCTCCAGGTAGGGGAGCAGCCGGTAGCGCAGCTCGGCAAAGTCCCGGACGACGCCGAGGGCGAGCTCGCCCATCTCCCAGGGCTCCCGCGGGGTCAGGCCGTGGAACCTGGCCAGGGGCGACAGGCAGCCGGCCTGAGCCCAACGGATGTAGAGACCAGGGCTCGGGCCGTCGCCGTAGAAGCCCCCGATGTCGTGGCCCCAGAGGCCCGGCGCGCTGAGCGACCAGCCGAGCCCCGCCCGCAGCGACGCGGCCAGACCGGAGACGCTGGCCTCCGGGTCCCCACCCCACTGAGCGGGGTAGCGCTGCGAGCCCGCCCAGCCGCTGCGGCCGAGCACCATCGAGCCGTCCCCGCGCGCCGCCGGGAGGGCCTCGGCAACGGTCCGGTTGTACCAGAGCGGGTAGAGGTTGCGCCACGACCGGCCGCGGCTGCCGTCGGCCATCACGGCGTCGTCGGGCAGGCCTTCTCCGAAGTCGCACTCGAGGACCGACACGCCGAGGTCGAGCACCCGGCGGTTCAGCTCCTGCCACCAGGACCGTGCCGCCGGATTGGAGAAGTCCACCAGCGAGCGCGGCCGGCCGTCGCGGGCGAACGCCCTCGACGCGGCCGCCAGGGTCCCGTCGGCCCTTCGCACCAGGTAGCCGGCGGCCTCGGCGAGAGCGTGCAGCGGTGACTCCGGGTCCAGGTAGGGCAGCTCCCAGAGCGAGACCCGGAAGCCGCTTCGCCGGAGCCCGGCGATCATCGCCCCCGGGTCGGGGTACTTCTCGTCGCTCCAGACGAAATCGCAGCTGAGCCGGTCGCGCTCCAGCCAGTCGGGGTCGACGTGCACCACGTCGCAGGGCACCCGGTGCGCCCGCATGCCGGCGGCGGCTTCCTCGAGCTCGAGGCGGGTCCGGTAACGGCACCGTGACATCCACAGACCGAGCGCCCAGCGGGGCACGACGGGCATGCGGCCGGTGAAGGTGGTGTAGGCCGAGAGACGATCGCCGAGGGTGCCCCCGCCGAACAGCCACAGGTCGAGGCAAGGCTGCTCGGCGACGAGCTCGAGGACGGCCGGGTGGCGGGCCCCGACGTCGGCTACGAGCGGGCCCGGGGTGTGCACGAACGCCGACCATCCCGCAGAGGAGTGCAGCAGCGGCACCGCCTTGTAGACCTCGCCGGTGCCGCCCCCGAACGCGTCGACGGCGACGAGCTCGAGACGGCGGCCGTTGTGCACCAGGGAGCCGAACTGCTCCCCGAGACCGACGACGAGCTCTCCGGGGGCGAGCTCGAAGCTGACCGAGCACGAGCCCGCCCCGTCCCAGCCGAGCGCCGCGGCGAGCGGGAAGCCGGCCACCTGCCGCCGGTCGCCGCCGGAACGGGTGAGGACCCGACCGCGCGGGTCGACCAGCTCGAAGCCGAACGGCCTCCGACGGACCCGCAGGGTGAGCCCCACGGCTCGTAGCTCCAAGCCGGCCTGCCCGTTGTCGACCACCTCGACGGGGCACTGCGCGGGGAGGTCGTCGACGAGCATCGCAGCTGCAGCCTCATCGGGGACACCCGGCCATCTCGCCCCGGCGTCGTCGTAGGACCCACGCAGGGTGAGGCGGAGCACCCCCGGAGCCGGCGCCCGGACGGCGAGCACTGCCGGGCGCGTCGGGACCGGGGGCGGGGAGCCGAGGTCCGGAGAGTTGGGGAGCCGCCCGTCGAGGCCCTGCTCGGAGGGCGCCTCGCCGGTGATGATCCCCGGGAGGGGATCGAGCGAGAGGTACTCGACGCCGGCGAGGTGCAAGTCGACCCCCAGCTCCCGCCGCTTTGCGCCCACCACTGCGCGTACGAGGTGAGCCATGCCCGACCAGTCCAGCACAGCCGGCCGTGCGCCGGGCCGCCCCCCGCCGCGTGGCCGGCCGGGGGTCTCTCGCCGGCGTAGCCGGCCGGGGGTCTCTCGCCGGCGGGCCGCTACAGCACGCGCAGGCGGATCGTCTCGGGCATCCCGGCCAGGCGGTGGAGGGTGTCGGGACTGAAGTCGCTCGCCACGTCGGTCACCACATAGCCGATCTCCCCGCGAGTGCCGAGCGCTTGGCCCTCTATGTTGACCCCCTCGTCTGCGAACACGGCGTTGATCGCCGCCAGCACCCCCGGGGTGTTGCGGTGGACGTGGACGAACACGTGTGCCCCGGAGCGCTCCGGGATCTCCACGTTGGGCAGGTTGACCGACGAGGCGGTGCTCCCCCGCTTGGCGTAGGCGATCAGCTTGTTGGCCACGAAGTGCCCGATGTCGACCTGGGCCTCCTCCGTGCTACCGCCGATGTGCGGGGTCAGGACCACGTTGGCCATGCCCTGCAGCTCGGAGACGAAGGGCTCCCCCCTGCCGGAGGGCTCGCTCGGGAAGACGTCGATCGCTGCGCCGGCCAGGTGCCCCGATTCCAGGTGGCGACGCAGTGCCGCGTGGTCGACCACGAAGCCGCGGCTCAGGTTCAAGAACAACGACCCCGGTCGCATCGCGGCCAGCTCCTCTTCACCGAAGAGGTTGCGATTGTCCGGGCGGCCGTCGACGTGGAGGGTCACCACGTCGACCGAGGCGAGCAGCTCCTCCAGGCTCGAGCACCTGCGAGCGTTCCCGAGGGCGAGACGGTCTGCAGTGTCGTAGAAGGACACGCTCATGCCGAGGTTCTCGGCGAGCACCGACAGCTGGGTACCGATGTTGCCGTAGCCGACGATGCCGAGACGTCGACCGCGGACCTCGTGAGCCCCGGCGGCCGACTTGTCCCAGATCCCGGCGTGCATTGCTCGGTCCTTCTCGGACAGCCGGCGGGTGAGACCGATGATCTCCGCGACCACCAGCTCCACGACGCTGCGGGTGTTGGAGAACGGGGCGTTGAAGACCGCGACGCCCCTGGCGGCCGCTGCCCGCAGGTCGATCTGGTTGGTGCCGATGCAAAAGGCCCCGACCGCGATCAGCTCCGAGCACTTGTCCAGCAATGCCTCCGTGACCTTGGTCTGGGAACGGATCCCGACCATCTGCACCCCCTCGAGGCGGCTCGCCAGCTCGTGGTCGGGAAGAGCCCGGTCAACGGTCTCGACCGACCACCCGGCCGACTGGAGCAGGTGGGCGGCGTCGGGGTGGATCGACTCCAGGAGAAGGACGCGGGGCTGGTCGCCAGGATCGTTCATCCCGGGAGGCTACCGGCCCCGAGATGGGCTACCGGCCGCACGCAGGTCGGGTCGGGGCGGGCCGAGCAGGGCCGGTCGGGCCGGGCCCGGTGGGGCCGGGCCGGGCCGGGTTGGGCCCGGTGGGGCCGGGCCGGGTGGGGCCGGTCAGAGGTGCAGTTCGGTGACCGTTGCGCAGCCGCGAGAGAGGACCCATACCTCCCAGGTCCGGCCCGTCGAGTAGACGTAGACCTCGTCGGGTCGCCCCGCCAGGCGGACCGTGCCGTCGAGAATGGGGGGCGCGCCAGGCGACCCGGACCGTCGGGACGCAGCCGGGAGGCAGTCCCCGACCGCCGCCGAGCCGGCCGGCGCCCCGGCCAGGGACCTCGACGCCGACCTGCTCGCCATCGCTGGACCACGCACCGTGGCTGGACTACGCCCTGTCGCTCGACTACGTACCGTGGCTGGACTGCTCGCTGCAGCCGGAGCACGCACTGTGCCCGGCCGGCTCCCGAGGACCGACCGCAGCTCGGCATCGAGGGCCCGGGGATCTGCTGCCCGCCCGAGCGCAACAGTGACGACGGCCGGGCGCTCGAGGCCTGCAAAGGCGCCTGCCGAGCCCGACCTCGCCCCCGAGGTGGCCGGCGCGTGCGCTGCGGGCACCCTGGACGAGGCGGCGGCGCCCGCCCGCGCGCTGGTCGTCGCCTGCGGTCCCGCCCCCAGGTGGCGCAGGCCGACGACGGCGAGGACGACCAGGGCGGCGGCAGCGATCCCTGTCCCCGAGCCCAGGAGGACCCGGCGCCATCTGTCGGGGTGGTGCCCTTCGGCCGGACCAGGTGCCGTAGTGCCCCCTCCGACCACCGCAAGGTCTTGCACCGGCTGGACCGGGTCGAGCGGCGCAACCTGGACCGGGTCGAGCGCGGTAGCCACGATCCCGTCGAGGACGCTGGCGGGGAGCGTGCCTGCATCGGCCGAGCGCAGCCGGGCAACCACCGACTCCCAGGAACGGAGCCGCTCGCTACAGGTCGCGCAGTCCGCGAGGTGCGCGTGCGTCGCTCGGTCGGCGGCACCGTCGAGTGCCGCCGATAGCCCTTCGACCCCGAGGTGGTGGGTACGGACGCTCACTGCGGGGTCCCTCGTGCTGCGCTGCCTCCGACGACTGCGGGCTCCCCACCGAGAATGGAGACGAGAGCTGCCCGGCCGCGGGCGATGCGCGAGCGAACCGTCCCGAGCGGCACGCCGACGACCTTTGCGATCTCCGAGTAGTCGAGCTGGCACACGTCGCGGAGGACCACCGCTGCCCGATGCTCGGGCGTGAGCAGGAGCAGGGCAGCGTCGAGGTCCAATCGCTGCGCCACCCCATCGGCCCGGTCGGCCTGTGTCCCCCCGTCGCCCTCGGGAAGGCCGGGCGCCGGCCGGCGCGACCGTGCCCGCACCTCGTCGAGCGATGCGTTGACCGCCACCCGGTAGGACCAGGTAGCGAAGCTGGACCTACCGTCGAAGCTCGAGATGCCGCGGACTATCCCGATCATCGTCTCCTGCAGAGCGTCCGCCGCGTCCGCGTCGCTGCCGGTCAGCCGGCGACAGACGGCAAAGAGCCGGTCCTGGTGAGCCCGCAGTAGCGCTTCCAGGGCGACGCGGTCCCCAGAACGGGCAGCCGCAACGAGCAAGTCGTCTCGACCGGCGATCCCACGAGCCTACCGGGATGCGATAGCCGGCCCCGGGCGGGCGCAGGCGGGCGTGCAGCCGCCGGTGCCTCGGGGGACCTCGGGAGGGCCGCCGGTGCCGTCGGCCGACCCCGAGAGGGACAGGAGCATCGCTACGATCTCCATCGTGCCGCCTGAGTCCGGTCCCCCCGAAGGTTCCTCCGGCACGCCGGTGCCGCCTCGCGGGGCCAAGAAGAGGAGCCAGGCGCGCAAGCCCGGCTCCGGGGGCTCGGGTGGGCGCGCCACGGGCGGCGGTGGGCGTGCGGGCAGCGCCGAGCGGGGCTCTGCCGCGCAGCGCGCCGCCACCACCCGCCGGGCGGCGGTGGCTGCCGAGCGCCGCCGGCGCAACACCCTGCTCGCAGTGGGCGCCATCGGGGTGGTGATCGTGGTGGTGGCAGTGCTCGTGATCGTGAAGGCCACCGGGACCACCAAGTCGACCACCGCGGCGAGCACCACCGCGGCGGGCATCTACCAGCCGGTCAG
>JAKARG010000146.1 GCA_021819345.1 Actinomycetes bacterium
CGTCGGGCGACCAGCGGGGTAAGCGGTCGTCGGGCCCGCCCGACACCGGGCGTGGATGTCCACCGCCGGTGTCGGCGATCCAAAGCCGGGTCGAGGAGACGTTGGCCTCGATGTCCTGGGTGGTGACGGAATAGATCGCTCGTCTCCCGTCGGGGGAGAGGGCGACCTCTCCTGCGGCGGCGACAAGTCCGATGTCCTCTGGCTGCATTCCTCGCACCCGGCCACGCTACCGACGCTTCGATGCGGCCGCAGGGCTTACCGACGCTTTGCTGGCGCGTCGAGGCCCGCGGTCCGCGGCCCAGCCGACCGGGACGGGGCCTCGACTCTGTCCTTCCACCCGTGGGGGCGCGTCGGGTCGGGGCTCTCCGGGTGGTGGGTAACGGGGGCGGGGAGCCGAGAGCGGGGTAGCGGGGCGGCAGCCGAGGACCCTGGCCGCTACGCTTCGCCTGCCATGAGCGTGGCGACGGCTTTCCACGAGCGCATTGTCGAGCTGACCGACGACTGGATGGACCTTTTCGGCTACGCCGCGCCATCGGTCGTGACCGATGTCCTGGAGGAGTACCGGTCGGTGCGCGAGGGGGTCGGTCTGATGGACTTCTCGATGCTGCGCAAGATCGACGTCACCGGTCCGGGGGCCGTCGAGCTGGTGGACGGCTTGATCACCCGGGACCTGTCCCGGGTGCGTCCCGGCCACATCGCCTACGGAGCGCTCGTCGACGATGACGGGAAGATGGTCGACGACTGCACCGCGGCGGTGATCTCCGGCGACCACGTCCGCTTCTGCGGTGCCAACGACCGCGACTCGCTGATGTTCGCCGATGCGGCCGCAGGGCGTGGCATCACGGTGCACCCCTTCACAGACGAGATGCCGCACCTATGCGTGCAGGGGCCTTCCAGCCGGGCGTTCCTGCAGGACCTCACGGAAAGCGACCTGTCCAATGCGGCCTTTCCCTACTACACGTTCCGCACGGACGTGTCCATCGGCGGCATTCCCGTGTTCATGACCCGCCTCGGCTATACCGCCGAGCTCGGCTACGAGCTGTGGGTCCGACAAGAGGCGGCCCTCGAGCTCTGGGACGCGATCGTCGAGGCGGGGCGGGCCTGGTCCATGCGGCTGGTCGGCATGACTGCGCTCGACCTGTTGCGGATCGAGGGAGGCTTCATCATCGGAGGGGTGGAGTACGACACCTCGATCTCTCCCTACGAGTGCGGGCTCGGTTGGGCGGTGGACCACTCCAAGCGGCGGCTCGCCGGGAGAGCCGGGCTGGAGCGCGATCGTGAGGCGACCACCCGCCGGCTCACGAGCATCGTCCTCGACGACGGTGGCGAAGAGGCGAGCGGAGCCACCCTCGTGCTCGCCGGCGGCGACGGGCGTCCGGTGGGGGAGGTCACCCAGGCGGTCCGTTCTCCTCTGCTCGGTGGTCGCACGCTCGGTCTTGCTCGCGTCGAGCGGCCCCACCACAGCGTCGGCACCGCAGTCACCGCCGTGCTCGACGGCCGGGAGATCGCCGGCGAGGTCGTCTCGCACCCGGTCTACGATCCGAAGCGTACCCGGGCCAAGGAGCTCTCCTGACCCCTTCCCTGCCTGATCTGGTTGCGCCGCCAGAGGAGATCCGACGCTCCTTCGCGCTCGACCCGGAGGTCGCCTACCTGAACCACGGCGGCTTCGGCGCATGCCCCCTGCCGGTGCTGGAAGCCCGCCGGAGCGAGCTGGAGCGGATCGAAGCCGACCCCTCCGACTTCTACCGCCACCACGTCGGTCGGTCCCTTGTCGACGCCCTGGTCCCGGTCGCCGGCGCCCTCGGCGCCGACCCTGGCGATCTGGCGTGGGTGCCGAACACCACCTTCGGGCTCAACTTGGTGGCCCGCTCCCTGGTGGGCAGGCTCGGGCCGGGCGACGAGGTCCTCACCACCGACCTCGAGTACGGCTCCCAGGTGATGCTGTGGCGCTGGCTGTGCGAGCGAGCCGGCGCCGAGCTCCGCTTCGCTCCGGTGGGGGAGGTGGGCGCCGAGGACGTGCCGGGGTTGCTGGAGAGCCTCGTCACCAGTAGGACGCGTGTCGCCTTCCTCTCCCACATCACTTCGGCTACGGCCCGGCGGCTGCCGGTCGAGGACGTCGCTCGCCGGTTACGGGCCCGAGGGGTGGTGGTGGTCGTGGACGGCGCCCACGCACCCGGCCAGATCCCTCTCGACCTCCACGCCATCGGCTGCAACTACTACGTCGGCAACCTGCACAAGTGGTTCGGCGCGCCGCGTGGTGCGGCAGTGCTCCACGCTCCGGGCCCAGAGGCCCAATCTGCCTTGGACCCGCTGGTCGTGAGCTGGGGCGGCACCGATCCGTCGTCGCTCCTCGCCGAGCGGGTCCACTCGCCGGGGACCGTCGACCCCACCACCTACCTCGCAGCCCCTGCGGGGGTGGCGTTCCACCGGGAGGTCCTGGCGCCGGCCAGGTCTGCCGCCAGGGCCCGTCTGGGAGCTGCCGCATCTGCGTTGGCCGCTCTCGGCTTCGAGCGCGTCGGTGGCCAAGAGGAGGACCTGATGATGGCCGCCTTCTGGTTCCCCGAGGGAGCCGGAGTCGGTTCGGTCGCCGGGGCTGCGTCGGTCGCCGGGGTTGCAGGGGTGGCCGGGTTTGCCTCGCCGGAAGATCGGGCCGCGCAGGACGGCTCGGCATCCCGTCGCCTCGACCCGGCGCGGCTCGGCGCAGCCTTGCAGGAGGCGAAGGTCGAGGCGATCCTGACCGAGAAGGGTGGCCGGTCCCTGCTGCGCATCTGCGTCGCGTGGTACACGACCGACGAGGACATCGAGCGCCTGCTCGGGGTGCTGGGAGCGTGGCTCGGCCGCTCAGGTGCCAGGGGGTCCGAGTAGGACCGCTCGGAGCCCGGCGCTGGCCGCTCGGAGCCCGGCGCTGGCCGCTCGGAGCCGGCGTTCCCCGGACTGGGCCCCGTAGGCGACCATATGTGGTCCGCTACGGGACCCAGCTCGGCCGAGGAGCGCTAGCGGAGCCCTCGCCGGCAGACCGCAGGGCCGTCGGGTCTGCCTTGCTAAGCTTCTATTTCCCGCTTGGCGGATCCGCCCGAGTAGCTCAGCCGGCAGAGCAACGCACTCGTAATGCGTAGGTCAGCGGTTCGATTCCGCTCTCGGGCTCCAGTCCAGATCACTGCAGGTCAGAGCGGTGATCGCGTGGACGTCTCACCCTCCCAGTGTGTCGTCCCAACAGTTGTCCCAACAACGGGGCAGCCGGGGAGGGAGTAGTGCGATGGCGGGGAGCCTTCGGCGGCGGCCCGATCGGGGGGCTGATACCTGGGAGCTGCGCGTGTACCCGGGCCGGGACGCGGCCGGCAAGCTCCGGCACCGCAGCGTGCTGTTCCGGGAGACCAAGCGCTCGGCGCAGCGGGAGCTGGCACGACTGACCGCCGAACAGGACCGTGCGCCTGCCGTGGTGCCCGAAGAAGCCGCTCGGGCGTGGGGTCCCGCAACCACCATCAACGACGCCATCGAGGCATGGCAGGCCAACGGCTGGGACGATCTCTCGCCGAGCACGGCCCGGCACTACGAGGGCGTGTGGAGAGTGAACATCCACGACCCGATCGGCCGGCGTCGGATCGCCAGCCTCGGGTCCTACGACGTGGAGCGCTACTTCCGGGACCTGAAGACGGCCGGGCTGTCCCAGGCGTCGGTCCGCTACGTCCGGGCCGTGCTGCATCGAGCTTGCCGGCTGGCCCGCAAGTGGAGCAACAACACCCTCCCGAACCCGATCACCGACACGAGCTGCCGGAGTGGTCCCTGGCGGAGTAGGGCCCGGCGGTGTGGTCTCTCTCCGCCGATGAGGTCCGTCTGCTGCTCACCGCCGCTTCCGACGATCGCGACCCACGGGTATCGGCGTTCGTCCGCCTGCTGGCAGCGACGGGGATGAGGCGCGGGGAGGCGTGGGCGGTGTCGCCGTCGCCGTGGACCTCGCGACGATCGACCAGCTCCGCCACTTCCAGTCGACCGAGCTCGACCGAGTGATCAGCGAGTTCCAGAAGCAAGCCCGCCTCGGCTGGTCGACGATGCACGTGGCCCGCCACTACACCGGTGCCGTGTCGCCCGAGGATCGGCGAGCAGCAGAGCACATGGACACACCCTCCTCGGCTGACGAGCGGACGCCTGTAACGGGACAGCGGTCCAGGAACGCCTCGCTGCGCAGGCCCGGCAGTCACTGCCAGTCACCCCGGCGCCAACGGCTGTGCGCCGGCGGGCAGTGTGGCTCTCTGCGCAGTGGCGTAGGGGCCGAGGTCTCCGTGGAGGAGTCGCTCGACAGCTCGGCGAGGGATCCGGAAGCGGCCGTTGATCGTGAACACCGGCAGCGGCAGGTCACCCCGCTCGATGGCCCGGTAGATCGACGATCGGCTCTGGCCCAGGAGCACGGCGGTGTCCTCGACGCCGAGGAGCGGCTTGGAGCTCACCGCGATGGACGCGCACCACCTGGGCGCAGTCGCTGTGACGGTCGGAGCGTCGGTCGGCTGCAGCAAGCCAGACGTTGGTGTCGACCAGCAGCACCCCGCGAGCAGCTCAGCCGGCGGCTCGCCGGGCCGCAGCCTCGGCGCGCAGCTCTCGGGTATCACGCCCGGCCCACGACGGGTCACCGGAGTCCCCAGAGCCGATGAAATCTTCCAGGGCGTCGACCTCGCTGCCGGCGCGCAGTCCAGCGGCGAGCAGCTCGGCGGTCAGCTCATCCACGCTCACGCCCCGCCGGGCCGCTTCGATGGCCAAGCGGTCAGCCAGGTCTTCGCTCAGATGCACGATCGTCGACATCCCTACCAGCGTAGAGCCCGGCGTCGGGCTCAGCCGTCCTTCTAGCGAGCCCGCGGCCGGTGCCTCGACCGGTCCTCGCGTGGTGCTTTCGACGCGACGCTGGCAGGCGAAGAAGACGGCTTGTGCCCTGCGCCGTCCCGCTCGGGCGCCCAAGAGATGGTCGAGGAGGACAGCTCGGGGGTGGTTGCTGCCAGCTTTACCCACTGGACCTCCTTGCCGGCCGGCCAGCGTAGGACGTAACATCTGGTGACCTCGCCATCGGTAACTCCGTTGGCCCGACGGCCATCGTGAGGGGTTCGTTTCTTCGTTCCGGCGGCTGCCTCCTCGTCTGCCGGCTGGGCCCCCCGCCGGTAGTGGTCCAGCGCTGCGCCGAGGAGCAAACGGCGCGCACCTCGCAGGTCCGGCAGCGTCGGCCCGGGTCCGGTGTGTAGTCCCGGGCGCGGATGCGGGCGGCGGCGGTGGTGACGATCTGCTCGGCGGACGCCAGGTCGGCGGGAGTGGTGGGGACCGGCTCTCGAGAGGTGGTGTCGAGGTCATGGACGTACGCCCCGCGGACATCGAGGCCCTCTCGTCGGCCGGCATCAGCGTAGACCTGTAGCTGCAGGTCGTAGTGGGCCGGCTCATTGGCGGTGGAGGTCTTGTAGTCGACGATGGCCAAGGCGGTGGGCACTCCGTCCTCGTGGTCCAAGATGACATCGGCACGGCCGGCCAGGGTGACGCCGTCGAGGTGCAGCTCGAAGGGACGTTCGACCTCCCAGACCCGCCGCAGGTCGTCGGGATGCTCGGCGGCGTAGGTGGTGACCAGCCGACGCGCCGCGTCCTTGAGCTGGCGGTGCAGCAGCCTGTTGGCGGTCGGCAGGAAGAAGCTGGCGTCCAAGATGGCGTCGATCTCGCTCGGGCCCGGCATCTGCCCGCTGTCGCGGGTGGCCTCGGCGACCGCACGCATCCCGTGGTGAACGGCTTTGCCGTAGCCGAGCTCGGGGGCCAGGCGAGGTTGGAGGCCGACCAGGTTGCGCAGCCGGAAGGCCATGCCGCACCAACACTCGGTTCTCGGCGTCGGCGGCCGCCAGCACGACCTCGTCGGGCTGGCCAGCGAGGTCTCGTCGTAGACCGTGTCGGCGTCGGCGTCGGCGTCGGCGCCGGCCTCGCCGGACGTGTCTGCGGCGCGGTGGGGGAGGTTCTCGTCGAGCTCGAACCTCACGGTCGCCTCAACGGCCGGAGGGCGCCAGCCGATGGACCTGACCAGCCAGAACGCGATGAAGGAGGACGCCAGGAAACGGGCAGCGCCGCCGGGTCGCCCACTCGTAATGCGTAGGTCAGCGGTCCGATTCCGCTCTCGGGCTCCGAGGAAAGTGCAGTCCAGGGCCTCGCTCGCTATCAGTGTGCCGCCACTGCCCTATGGTTCTCCTGGGAGGAGGACGGGAGGATCTGGTACGGCTATGCAATCGTGCACGGGTTGCGTCGGCGGGCTGGGCGGTGGCTGGCTCTGCTGGTCGTCGAGCGTGGCGCCCGGTCGGCGCCATCTGGCGGTGCCCGGCGCGGCGGGCTTCTTCTCCCGGGCGGAGTGGTCCCTGCTGTACTTCGCCGCCGGTCTCCTCGCTGCGCTCGCCGGACATCTGCAGGCGTTGCCCGATAATGGTGCCTCCGCTACTGCCTGACCGGGCACGGGATCGTCCGGCTGCTTCTTCCGAGGCTGCCCAGCGCAGGATGGGGCGCCAGGGACGACGTGACACGGCCCCGGAGCTGGCCCTCCGTCGGGAACTGTGGAGGAGGGGCCTCCGCTACCGGGTGGATGCCGCACCGACACCAGGTCGGCGTCGGGCCGATCTGGTTTTCGCTCGGGCGAGGGTGGCGGTCTACGTCGACGGTTGCTTCTGGCACCGCTGCCCGGAGCACTCCACCGCTCCGACGAGCAACCGGGCCTGGTGGGCCGCAAAGCTCGACGCCAACGTCGCCAGGGACCGCGCAACCGACGACGAACTGGAGGCGGCCGGCTGGGTCGTGGTGCGGGTCTGGGAGCACGAGGACCCCCTGGAGGCGGCCGAACGGGTCCAAGGGGCGGTGAACAGCTCGGCCCAAGGGGGGCGAAGATCGCCGACGATCCGCCCGTCTCGCCCGTTGCGATGATGCGTTAGTAGCGGCACGACCTCTGACCCGCGCGGCTGCTCCGTCGTAGTAGGCCTCGAGCGAGCCGCAGGAATCGAAGTGGTCGCCCTCTCCTGCAGCGAGGGCCACCGGGAGGTACCGGTCGCGGGAGGAGCCGAGCAGCACCAGCGCTGCCTCGGCCGTCTCGGCACCACGGCTCCACCCTCGCCGTGCCCGAAGCTCCGCTTTGCAACTCCCCAGTGGCCATCGGGGGCTCCAGCGGGCTGCTCCGCAACAAAATGGGGGCTGGGATGAGTCGAACCTCGCACGGTGGTGGTCTGGCCGATGCAGGGTACGGCTACGAGCCGGAGCGAACCGGCTGGTACCTCCGGGCAGCTTGTGCCGAGGCAGACCCGAGGATCTTCTTTCCGGTGGGTAGCGGCGAGGAAGCTCTGGGAGCCACGGCCGAGGCGAAGTCGATCTGCGCACATTGTCCGGTGTGTGCCGAGTGCCGGAGCTTCGCCCTCACGACCAACCAGCAGTACGGGATCTGGGGCGGTTTGGACGAGGAGGAGCGCCGTGTGGTGCGGCGCAGATGGCGCATGGGTGCAGGGGTGGATCGCTACGAGTAGCTCGCCGGCCGGCCCGCGCATACGAGGTGCGCCGCCCGGCCGCGAGACATTGG
>JAKARG010000147.1 GCA_021819345.1 Actinomycetes bacterium
GACGCCAGCGGCATGGGGCTCGGCGCGACGAGGCCGTCCTGGAGGGCCTCGAGCTGGCTCTGGAGCACGCCGAGCGGGGTGCGCAGCTCGTGGGCGACGTCTCGGGCAAAGCTGCAGCGCAAGACGTCCTCGGCCTCGACCGCGTCGGCCATGGCGTTGAAGGCGGCGGCCATCTCGCCGAGCTCGTCGGGCGAGCTGTCCTGAAGGCGTGCCGAGCGCTGGCCAGCGGTGAGGGAACGCGCCGCGGCGGTAAGCGAGCGCACCGGGGCGGTCACCCGCCGGGCCAAGAGGATCCCGACGAGCACGGCCACCAGGCCCGCGCCGATCCCCGTGAGGAGCAAGAGCCGCTCGATCGAGGACCGAAAGGCCTGGTCGATGGCCGGTGGCCCGGTAGCGGGAAGGCGGACGAGGGCGGTGCCGACCCGGGCGCCGGAGACCGTGATCGGGATCCGCGACGGGGTCCCGAGAGCAGGGGTCCCCATCATGGTCCGGTCCATGGCGGCCATGGCCCCGTTCGCCCCGGACGCCGACGTCCACACGAGCCGGCCGCGGGCGTCGAGGACGCTCACCTCCTCGTCGGCCATCGCGGCCAGCGGGTCGAGCGACGAAAGCGCGCTCGCCTTCCAGCCCCTCTCGTCACGGTAGGAGGCGGCCAGCGCAACCACCAGCTCGCCACGGCGGGCTTGCTGTTGGGCCGAGACGTAGCTGGTGAAGCGGGTCCCGAAGGCCACGTTGACCACAACGGCGATGAGCGCAGCGGTCCCGAGCCCGACCGCGGCGAAGGCGAGGGTGAGGCGAACGGCGAGTGACCTACGCATCGGGGGTCACGTCGAGCTTGTAGCCGACGCCCACGACGGTCGCCACGAACCTGGGCTTGTGGGGATCGTCGCCGAGCTTGCGCCGTAGGTTCTTCACGTGCGCGTTGATGGTGCGCTCGTAGCCGTCGAAGTCGTATCCCTGGACCCTGGACATGAGCTCGTAGCGCGACCACACCCGTCCTGGCCTGGCGGCCAACGTGGTCAGCAGGTCGAACTCGCTCCGGGTGAGGGTCACCGGGCGGCCCTCGACACACACCTCACGGCGGGCCGTGTCGATGCGCAGCCCGCCATCGTCGAAGGAGGAGACCTCGGGTTCGGTGCCCTTTGCTCGTCGCAGGACCGCCTCCACGCGCGCGACGAGCTCGCGGGGACTGAAGGGCTTGGCCAGGTAGTCGTCGGCTCCGAGGCGAAGCCCATTCACCCGGTCTTCTTCGGAGGCCTTGGCGGTGAGCATGATGATCGGCACGTCGGAGACCTCTCGCAACGAGCGGGCCACCTCCTCGCCGGGCAGATCGGGCAGCATGAGGTCCAGGACGACCAGGTCCGGCTGGAGGCGCTGGGCTGACTCCAACGCCTCCTCGCCGCTTGCGGCCACGAACACCGCGTAGCCGTCGTGCTCGAGGTAGGTCCGAACGACGTCTCGGATCTTGTGCTCGTCGTCCACCACCAGCACACTCGCCTTGCCCATTGCTGCCTCCTGGCCGAGACCGCCATCGGGATCCTGGCGCCCGGCTTGACCATGCCGAGACGTTCTCCGGCGACCCGCTGCTCACGGGCCTTGCTCCTCTTACTACGACACGGTATCGTTGTTGTGCAGCTCTCCGGAGCCGTCGCTGTGGTGGCGGTGTCCATGAGGTGAGGCCTCGACAGGAAGGCGCGAAGCGATGCTGAAGTGCTGTCTCAACCGCAAGGTGATCATCGGGCTGGCCGTCGTGGCCGTCGGCGTGCTGGCCATTGACCCGCACGTGTTCACCCGGGTCCTGCCGTTCCTCTTCTTCGCCATCTGCCCGCTGTCGATGCTGCTCATGATGCGGGCCATGTCAGGGAACAGGGCGTCGGGTGGGATGGGCGCCATGAACGGTTGTTCCTCGATATCCAACGGCAACGGCCAACCCGCTGCTACCTCCGCGCCGGCACCCGACGCCGAGGTGGCGCGGCTGCGAGCAGAGCTCGACCAGCTCCGGGCCGAGCGGCCAGCATCGCGCTCGGAGCGCCCCGCCCTCGGCCTTCGTGTTCCCGGTGGTGCCCACGACGACACAGCGGTCAGCTGATCGCCGGCATCAAGGCGAGTCCTCGGCTGCCAGGAACGCCGTGGCCGCGAGCGAGGAGCCTCTGGCTAGAGCAGTGAGCGGGCGCTTCACCCCGGTCAAGGTGGACTTCAGGCTCCCGGTGGCAGCACGCGCCAAGCGTGCCCTCAAATGGGCGCTCATCGCCCTTGGGGTGACCCTCTTCGGTTTCGGCTACCTCGGCGCGCTTAGCGGAGCCATGGCGCACATGCAGCTCCATCTCCCCGCCCAGCTCCTCGGGATCGTGCTCGTTGTTGTCGGCGTGGCGCTGCGCACTCGACCTTCGTGACCGCCTGCGGTCGCGCACCGCAGCCAGCCGTTCGGGACGCCCATGCCGAGAGGCCCGGAGCCGAGCCCGGGTCCTGTCGATGGGGCATGAGGCGCTGCGGCATCTCCCCAAGCGGGTTCGATCCCTCGAGCCCTGG
This sequence comes from Actinomycetes bacterium, assembly GCA_021819345.1. GTDB lineage: Bacteria > Actinomycetota > Acidimicrobiia > Acidimicrobiales > Palsa-688 > JAKAQB01. Next base: position 2,530 of record JAKARG010000147.1, read on the forward strand.
TTTGAAGGGCGACGCCGGATCGGACCCACCACGAGAAGGCGCTTGGCGCTCGACCCGCCCGAGTGGTGCTGGTGTCCTCGGCTCTAATCCCGACTAAGATAGTCAACAATTGCTTACAGGAGGCCGGCGATGGCGACTGCGACGGATGCCGAGGAGTACGGGCTGACGGTCGAGGTGCCCGACCGCCCCGGTGAGCTGCGCTTTGCCCAGGTGATGGAGAGCGTGCCCGATCCGCCCGAAGTGGCCAACCCTCGCCACGGTCTCGCCCCCCGAGGCGCCCAAGCCGATCCCGCTTCGCCGGTCATCGACTTCGAATTCGCCCGGCGCGACGAGGTGTGGGCGGAAGGGCTCGCCCAGCTGTACGAGTCGGCCAACGCCCAGCAGTGGGACGCCACCACCGACATCGCCTGGGACCGTCTTGTGGCTTTGCCCGACGAGGTGGAGTCGGCGGTGGCCCAGGTCATGACGTTCCTGGCCGAGAACGAGTTCGTGGCGCTGTACCTGCCCGCCAAGCTCCTGCCCCGGGTGCACCCGGAGTACACCGAGGTGGCCCTGGTGCTCGCCTCCCAGGTGAAGGACGAGGCCCGCCACATCGAGGTGTTCACCAAGCGGGCCTTGGCCGGCGGGAAGGGCCTGGGCAAGGTGGAGCCTGCTACCCAGTGGGCGTTGCGTTCGTTGCTGAGCCACGAGGACTTCACCGAGGTGTCGTTCCTGCTCCACGTGGTGGGCGAGGGCACCTTCTTGGAGTTGCTGCGCTTCTTGGAGACCCATGCCCCCGACGAGGTCACCCGCCAGATCATGCGCCGCACCCGCCGTGACGAGGCCCGCCACGTCGGTTACGGCCTGGACCACGTTGGCTGGCGGCTCGCCCGCCAGCCCGAGCTCGCTGCCCAGCTCCTGGCCGCGGCCGAGCGCCGGGCGGCGTTCGTGCGGGCCTCGGCCGGGGCCAGCGCGGCGGTGCAGTCGGCGCTCGCCACCTTGGCCGGCGGCGGCGGCCAGGACCGCCAGATCGAGTCGGGCATGGAGGCCGTCAAGGACCTCTACCACCAGATGCACGACAAGCGCCTGGTGCGCTTGCGCCGGGCCGGCCTCCCCGAGGAGGTCGCCCAGGAGATCTCCGCCCTGCACGGCGAGGCGGTCAAGACCTTCATGTGACGCGCTGTTCAGCGAAGCGCACCCACGAACTGTCCCACACGAACACCGCGCGAAAGGATCCCAGCGATGAGCGAGACGACCACCAATCTGAACGACGTCGACGTGGCCACCCTGCACCAGCTGGTCGAGAAGTACCAGGGCGACCCCGAGGCGGGCCATTCCACCTGGTCGGCGAGGGTGCAGTGGCTCGGAGGGTTCCGGGCCGAGGCCCAGGTCCGCGAGCTTCCCCCGGTGCGAGCCGACGAGCCGACCTGGTTGGCGGGTACCGACACGGGACCCAACGCCGTCGAGCACCTGCTCGGAGCGCTGGGCCAGTGCCTGGCCGTCGGCTATGCGGCCAACGCCGCGGTGCGCGGCATCCGCATCGGCGCGCTCGAGATCACCTTACGGGGCGAGATCGACCTGCCGGTCTTCCTCGGGCTCGCCGGGGGCAACGCGGGCTACGACCGCATCAACGTGGAGGTTCACCTCGACGCCGACGCTCCCAAGGACCAGCTGGAGGAACTGCACCGCCATGTGCTCGCCACCTCCCCGGTCGGCAACACGCTCGCCAACCCGGTCCAGATCGAGGCACGCCTCGTGACCTGAGGTGGGGTGGGCTGCCGGCCATCGGTGCTCTCGCCGATACTCGGCGCACCAGCTCAGAAGCCTCGTATGCCTCTGGTTTCGTACTGCTCGGTGCGTAAGATTCGATTCCGTGCTGGTCGTGCCTGCGACCGAGCTTGGGGTCAGTTCGAATGCTGCCGCTCGGCGAGGATCATCGCTTGAAGATTGCCGTCGGTGTCATCGAATCGAATCCGATTGGCACGTTTGTTACCGGCGTGATTCCCTGACGACGCTGGGCGGCTGATCGGCAGCGTTGGCTGCGCGGTGCATCGTCGGCAGCTGGGGTTGATAGCGACGATCTGGATCTGCGGGTCGCGGCTCGAGCAAAGCTTCAACGAGTGGCTGCCCGAGCCGGAAGGCCTCTGCCACGGAGTGGACGGTCATGCCGGGGTGTTCGTCGAGCCAACCCTGCGCGGCCTCGGGGAAGACGAAGAAGTGGACGTGGTCGCAGAAGACGCCTCGGATACTGCTCAGCTTGTCGGGGACGACGATTGACACGACAGCGGTGGCTGGGTCGACGCTGGTGACCCCGGTGGGTTCGACCGTGATTCGAATGGGTGTGCCGGTGCCGTGGCAGGGGGACTCGATCCTTGCTGACCGGCCCAGCAGGGCGGGGAAGACGAGAGTGTCAAGGGCACACCAGGTATAGAGGCGCTTCCCGTCGATCTCGAAACGGTGCGGGGTTTCCCGCAGGGTGAGCCCATAGCCGACGATGAGTCCTTGGTCGTCGATCTCGACGTCGGGGAGGGAAGCGACGGTCTGGCGGACGTCGTCGACGGAGCGGCCGGCAGCAGCAGCCAGGTCCACGACGCTGACTGGACGTCCATCGGCGAGGAGCCGGAGGAGGGGACGGTACAGCCCGCCCATGGAGTCGAAGCTGGTTGTCTGGCGCAACCCCGCCGTGAGCTCGTCGCTCTCCATGTCACTCCTCCAGCGTCCGGTTGTCTACCTCTCATGCTATCATTCGTATAGACGGATATGTAAGAGGGAGAAACGGCATGACCTACGACTTGGCGATCATCGGTTCCGGCGGTGCGGGGTTCGCAGCGGCCATCGCGGCGACGACCAGAGGCCACTCGGTGGTGATGGTCGAGCGGTCCACCATGGGGGGGACCTGTGTCAACGTGGGTTGCATCCCCTCCAAGGCGCTGCTGGCTGCAGCCGAGGCCCGCCACGTCGCGGTCGGACAGGTCTTCCCCGGGATGACCACTTCCGCCGGCCCTGTCGACCTGACGTCGTTGGTCGCCGGCAAGGACGCCATCGTCGGTACCCTCCGCAGGGAGAAGTACGAGGACCTGGCCACCGACTACGGCTGGGAGGTACGCCGGGGCGAGGCCCGCTTCGTGGAGGGTCCGGCATTGGAGGTGGATGGTGACCGCATCGAGGCGACCCACTTCCTGGTGGCAACGGGGGCTTCCCCGTGGGTTCCCCCCGTCCCTGGTCTGGAAGAAACCGGCTACCTCACCTCGACCACCGCCTTGGAGCTCGATCGCCTGCCCGAGTCGATGATCGTGGTGGGGGGCAACTACGTGGGGTTGGAGCTGGGTCAGCTGTTCGCCCGCCTGGGTAGCGCCGTGACCCTCCTCGAAGCGCTCCCCCGCCTGGCGGCCGGCGAGGAGCCCGAGATCTCCGAGGTGATCGAAGGCGTACTCGCCGACGAGGGCGTCGACGTGTGGACCTCGGCGTCGCTGGCCAAGGTGTCCCGGGAGGGCGAGAAGATCGTGGCCACGGTGGCAGACGGCCGGGAGGTCCGGGCCGAGTCCATCCTGATGGCCACCGGGCGCCGGGCCAACACCGCCGGGTTGGGTCTGGATGTGGTGGGTGTCGAGGTCGGCCCGACCGGGGCAGTCGTGGTCGACGACCAGCTGCGAAGCGCCGACCCCAGGATCTGGGCGGCCGGGGACGTCACCGGAGCACCCCAGTTCGTCTACGTGGCCGGATCCCACGGCACCATGGTGGTGGAGAACGCCTTCGAGGAGGCAGGGCGGCGGGTCGACTACTCGCACCTGCCCCGGGTGACCTTCACCACCCCCAATATCGCGGCGGTCGGCCTTACCGACGCCGAGGTCGGCCCGGCCGGGCTGTCGTGCACGTGCCGGGTGCTGCCGCTCGCCTACGTGCCCCGGGCCATCGTCAACCGTGACACCCGCGGCGTGGTCAAGATCGTCGCCGAATCCGGCACGGGCCGGGTGGTCGGCGTCCACATGATCGGGGCCAACGCCGGAGACACCATCCTGGCTGCCACCTACGCGCTGGAGGCGAACATGACCGTCGACCAACTGGCCCACACCTGGGCGCCGTATCTGACCATGGCCGAGGGCATCAAGCTGGCTGCCCAGTCGTTCTCCACCGATGTCGCCAAGCTGTCATGCTGCGCAGCATGAGTACCTCGCTCACCTCCCGTCGCCGACCACCAGCCCCGCCACCCCCCGCTGACCCGGCAGGGCGGGAGCTGATGGCCAAGTTCTACCGGGCACTCGGAGATCCCACCCGGCTCGACCTGCTCGAGTTCTGTGCCGAAGACGAGCGGACGGGGAACGAGTGCGTGGAGCGGGCCAGGCTGTCCCAAGGGCGGGTCTCGGCCCATCTCGCTTGCCTGGTCTCGTGCGGGCTGGTTTCAGTGCGCCGCCAGGGCCGGTTCGCCTACTACCAGGTCACCGATCCCCGAGTGGCCGAGCTGGTCAGGATCGGCCAGGGGGTCGTCGCCGACCATGCCGCATCGATCGCCGCGTGCATCAGGGTCGCGTCGCCGGTCTGAGAGTGCCGGGAGTGGCGGCCGGGCAGCCAGTGGGCGACGATCGTCCGGATGGACCAGATGCAGCACCAAGCTCCCCCGACCAAGTAGACGGCCCGCCGAGCTGGGGAACCGCCGCCGAAGCTCTCGCTGTCTGCCTGCACCGTCCGAACCGCCGACGTGTCGGAGTCATCGCCGTTCGTCGTCGGGACGCTGTTGGTGGGGATCAATCAGGGTGGCGTGCTCGCCTCGGGACATGCCAACTGGGTGGTCTGGGTCCGCGTCGCACTCGACTACGTGGTTCCCACGTGCGTCTCGACGATGGGTGTCCTCGCCGGGACTCGGCGCAGTACTCCGAACCGTCTGTCAACGCCGGGTAGTGCGCCGGTCGGAGGCTTGTGTCTCTCCCGGCGCGTCCGTGTTGACGGAGAGCAACCCGTCGCTGGGGAATAGCCGATCCGTGCTCACCAC
>JAKARG010000148.1 GCA_021819345.1 Actinomycetes bacterium
GGAGGTGACCACCCTGAGGACAGACGACATCGAAGCGATATACCGGCCGGATCTCCGCTCCGGCGTTGCAGAACCGAGTCTGGCTGCCTCTCGGGCCTATGTGCGCAACCTGCAGCAGCGCTCCCTCGAGGCCGGTCTCACCCCGGCAACCGGAGCGACGACATGGATCCGAGACCGGCATGTTGCCCGGGGGACGTTCCTGTGACCACTCTCGGACACGACGCAGTGCAGGCGAGCTCTGTCCCATCATCCCCCCTACTCCCCGGTCGACGCCCTGCGCGACGCCGAACCGAGCTCGGTCTGATCGTTCTGGCAGCAGGCCTGACCGGCGGGCTCTACGCTCTCGCCGGAGCAGGCCGCGCCGGAGCGTTGCCTGCAAACATCATCCCCTTCCTGATAGTGATCCTCGTTCTGTTGCTGGTCGGCCACGTTGCCATGCGGATCCTCGCCCCCGAGGCCGACCCGGTGCTCCTGCCTGTCGCCGGGCTCCTGAATGGAGTCGGCTACGTCTTCATCGCACGCCTGTCGACGGCCGAGGCGTCGGCCCAGGCCCTTTGGTCGACGATTGGCATGACGGCCTTCGTGATCACCTTGGTGGCCGTCCGGCGTGCTCGGGACCTTGCCCGGTACCGTTACACTTGGGGCGCTCTAGGGTTTCTGCTGCTTCTCCTACCGCTCGTACCAGGGCTCGGAGAGGACATCAACGGCGCTCGGTTGTGGATCCACCTCGGCTCCCACGAGTTCCAGCCTGGTCAGCTGGCTGAACTTGTGTTGGCGATTTTCTTCGCTGCAGCTCTCATCGAGCGCGCCGAGCAGCTGTCGCGTGGTACGCGGCGCCTCGGCCGCATGCTCATAGTCGACCCCAAGTACCTCGCCCCGGTCCTTTTGGCATGGGGATTGTCGCTGCTCATCTTCTTGGCCGAGAACGATCTCGGATCTTCTTTCCTCTTCTTTGCGATGTTCCTCGGGATGCTCTGGATCGCAACCGGTCGGAGCTCCTACCTGCTGTTCGGTGGTGGGCTCTTCCTCGGCGGATCGAGCTTTGCTCTGACCGCCATCGGACATGCCAAGCTACGAGTGCAGTCCTGGCTACACCCCTTTGCTCACCCCGATACCTCCGGCTACCAAATACTACAGGGCCTGTTCGCCATTGCGAACGGTGGCTTGCTCGGCACCGGACCGGGTGAGTCGAACGCAGCCGTGATTCCCTACGCCTCGAGTGACATGATCTTCGCTGTGGTCGCAGAGGAGATCGGATTGGCCGGCGTGACGGCCCTCCTCGCGGGCTACTTGCTGCTCGTGGGCACTGGGCTGAGGATCGCTCTCCGTTGCGAGGACCCCTTCGAGAAGCTCCTCGCCGCAGGACTTTCGTTGATAATCGGCATCCAGACCTTCGTGATCGTAGGTGGAGTAACTCGTCTGATCCCCCTCACAGGGATCACGCTGCCGTTCGTCGCCTACGGAGGTTCGTCTCTCATTACCTTTTACATCCTCCTTGCGCTCCTCGTTCGGATCAGCGACACGACGGCCCGCCAAGGCTTCCCGGTCCTGCTGGCGGGCAGCCAACGGGTGCAGGCGGGCGCAAACGAGGCGCTTCCGAGGGATTCGCAGTGAACCGCCAGATACGCCTCGTAGGAGCGGGGATCTTGGTGATGTTCCTCGCGCTCTTCGTCCGCTTGAACTACCTCCAGGTATTTCACGCTGGGGCTCTGGACGCCAATCCCAACAACGGGACCCGGGTCGTCAACGAGTACGACCGCCCGAGAGGGGCCATCCTGTCCTCGGATGGGGCGACCCTCGCAGAGTCCGTGCGGGCTCCGAAGGGGAGCCCCTTCACCTATGAGCGCGTGTACCCAACCGGGTCGCTGTTCGCCGACGTGACGGGTTACTACTCTTTCATCTACGGGACCGACGGGGTAGAGCGCACCTACAATGACATCCTCGACGGGTCGGTCCAGAAGACAGGCTTCCCGACCAACCTGAGTGACCTCCGCCAACTGTTGGTCGGCGGGGCACAGAACATCACCCTCACGCTCTCCGAGAAACTCCAGGAAGTCGCCCGCAAGGACCTTGCCGGCCGGACCGGGTCGGTGGTGGCCCTCGACCCCTCTACTGGTGCCATCCTGGCCTTGTACTCGAACCCCACCTACAACCCCTCCGAGCTGGCCCAGCTCTCGACGGTCAAGGAGCAACAGGCCTGGAAGAGGCTCCTTGCCACACCCGGCAACCCCCTGTCGCCCGGCGCCTATCGCAACCGATGGCCACCCGGGTCGACTTTCAAGATCATCACGGCATCTGCGGTCTACGACCACGACCCCTCGCTCGCCGACGAGGCGTTCCCGGTCCTGGGCGCCCTTCCGTTGCCACAGACCACCCACGAGCTGCACAATTATGACGGATCGTATTGCGGAGGGCAGATCCTCCAGCTGTTCACGGTCTCCTGTGACACCGGCTTCGGCAAGATCGGCCTCGATCTCGGAGCCCGAACCCTGTACTCGCAAGCCCGGGCGTTCGGCTTCGACTCCGTGCCCCCGATCGACCTGCCCGACGCTGCCGCGTCGGACTTCCCTCGACCAGCGAGCTTCGTCGGAAACCTTCCCACCCTCGCTTACTCTGCCATCGGCCAGGAGAACGTAGCCGCCACCCCGTTGCAGATGGCGATGGCGGCCGGCGCGATCGCCGATGGCGGCGAGGTGATGGTCCCCCACGTGCTCTCTTATATCTCGAACTCTCAGGGCCAGGTGGTCAGTCGGTACAAGGACAAGGTCTGGAGGCGAGCGACCTCGAGTGCGACGGCTGCGAAGATGACCGCCCTCATGGAGTCGGTGGTCGACAGCCCGGACGGAACCGGGGTGGCCGCCGCCATCCCGGGGGTGGAGGTCGCCGGCAAGACCGGGACCTCCCAGACCGGTACGGTCCCCCCGACTACCGACGACTGGTTCGCTGCGTTCGCGCCGGCCGCCCACCCCTCCATCGCAGTTGCAGTCGTCTTGTTGGACCAGGGGCTCGGAGTGCAGACCCAGGGGGGGACCGTGGCGGCGCCGATCGCCAGGTCCCTTATCGAGGCATGGCTGTCCGAGCACCCTGTCCGCGGTGCGGGTGAGGTGGTCCACGCCGATACCGGTTCGGTTGGCTCGGCGCGTGCCGCGACCACGAGCGCAGTGGCACCAGCGAGCGCAGTGGCACCAGCGAGCGCCCCGGCCGAAGGGGTGCCTCCGATCGTGGTCAGAGCCACGTCTACCGCACCTCGGGCCACGACCACCACGAACACCCGGCCTCCGGGGATCTCAGCGACGAGCGACACCACGAAGCGATCGGCCGTGGGAGCGCGACCACCCGCCTCGGCCGGGAACCGCGACGAGAAGAGATCGCTTCCCGGGGAGCACCAGAGGACCGGGAGGAGTAGTCGGTGAGCAAGACAGAGGATGACACAACGGTCTTCGGCGATCGCTACCGTCTCGTCCGCCACATCGCAAGAGGCGGAATGGCCCAGGTCTACCTGGCTCAAGACACGCTGCTCGACCGCCCGGTAGCGCTGAAGGTTCTCTTCCCCGAGCTGTCGGTGGACGAGTCCTTCGTACAGCGCTTCCGACGTGAGGCTCGCGCGGCAGCCAATCTCACCCACCCCAATATCGTGTCGATATACGACTGGGGGCAGGGGACCCAGACCTACTTCATCGTCATGGAGTACGTCGACGGTGAGACCCTGTCGACTCGTATCCGGCGGGGCCCGCTCGTACCCGACCAAGCGGCAATCGTCGCGATCGCCACTTCTGGCGCGTTGGCGTTCGCCCACCGCCGCCAGGTCATCCATCGTGACGTGAAACCCGGCAATGTTCTCATCGACCGCTCCGGTCAGGTGAAAGTGGCCGACTTCGGAATTGCTCGTGCAGTCGGTACGAGTGAGGATCTCACCCAGGCAGGAGCCGTGCTCGGCACTGCCACCTATTTCTCTCCCGAGCAGGCCCAGGGACAAGCCGTGGACGCGCGCAGCGACGTCTACTCCGTCGGGGTCGTCCTCTACGAGATGCTCGCGGGCAGGCCCCCCTTCAACGGTGACAATCCGGTCGCGATCGCCTACAAGCACGTTCGTGAACCGGCGCCCTCGCTGCTGGAGCTCAATCCACTCGTCCCAGAACCGTTGGCGGCCATAGTGGAGACCTCTATGGCAAAGGCGCCCGGAGATCGCTACCAGACCGCCGATGCCCTACGGATCGACCTGGAACGATTTCGGGCCGGCCAGCCACTGATCACTGCAGCTCTCGGTGGTACCGGAGGCAGGGTCCATGCAGGACCGGGCCTCGGGGTTACTACGCTGACGAGGACGTCCGGCCCTGCCGATGGGGTGGTCACCCGGCTGCAGCCAACGGTCGCCGCCCCGGTCGTCACGACGGCGCGGCCTGTCAATGGATCGGTTCCGAGCTCCTCCGGCTCGGAGCCGCCGGAACGAACTCGCTGGGGTCTTTGGATGGCACTGGTGGTGGTCCTGCTCGCAGCCCTCGGCATCTCGGCGTACTTCATCGGGCGAGACCTCGGCCTCCCCGGGTTCACCCGCTCCGCCGTCGTGCCGTCGGTGACGAGGGATCATCCGTCGGCAGCTCGGAGCCGCCTGGAGCGAGCGGGCTTCCATCACCTCCACGAGCTCTATCTGACCAGCAGATCGGTACCCGCCGGCGAGGTGATCGGTACCCAACCGACGACTGGGACCCGGCTGCGCCTGGACCACGCAGTGGCCATCGAAGTGAGCAAGGGTAGGCCGAGCGCGAACCTGCCAAACGTGACGGGTGACACCCAGGCGAAGGCGACCCAGGTGATGGAGTCCAATGGGTTCGTGGTACACAAGACCTTCACCAGCTCCGCCTCGGTCCACCAGGGGGTCGTCATCCGGACACGTCCGGCAGGGCCGGCCAGGGAGCCCGAGGGAAGTCGAGTGGTGCTCGTGATCAGCACTGGCCCACAGCTGGTGACAGTTCCGAACGTGAGCCTGGACAACCAGACGGCGGCGACCGACGAGCTCCACAACAAGGGCTTCGAAGTCAACCCGACCCCTGTCACGGTTACTTCGAGCGTGAAGGTCGGTGACGTCGTGCGAACCTCCCCTGCAGCCGGAAGTTCGGTTCCATTGGGTCGGACGGTCACGCTGTACGTTTCAGGTGGGCCTGCTCAGACAACCATTCCCTACCTGGTGGGAGACACGGCCTCAGAGGCGAAGACCGTCCTCGAGTCGGACCACCTCAAGGTGACCTTCGCCAACCAGACGGTATCGAGCCCTTCGCAGGGCGGGCTGGTCCAGCAGTCGAGCCCGCCGGCCGGCGTTTCGGAGCCCTCCGGAACGACCGTGACGGTTTACCTCGGGGCGTACACCCAGTCGACGTCGGGCACCTCCGGGGTGACCGGGGGCTCGGGAACCTCGGGCACGAGTGGCACCAGCGGCACCAGCGGTACGAGCGGGGCTGGTCCGGTCTCGGGCACCAGCGGCACCAGCGGCACCAGCGGCGACCCAACGAAGAGGTGACGGGCCCGTCCCTGCGAAGCGAGTTGACCGGCTCCCGGCCCCCGGGAGGGCTCAGCGCCAGCGCGTGGCGACCACGAAACCGGCGACGACTCCAGCCAACCCCCCGAGCAGGTACCAGTTGGTAGGGCTCGCCGGGAGGAGAGTGAGATAGTTGAGGACGATCACGATCACGCCAGCGCCCATGAAGGCCAAGACGAGCGCTGGTATCCACCAAGGACTGCTCCGGTACTCGTCGGGGATCGGAGGGGTGTAGCGCCCAGTAGCGGTCGCAACGGACTGCTGCCCCCCCCTCGGAGTCACCCTCCCAGCCTTCTTGGTCCTTCTTGCCATCACCCGGAGGCTACCCGAGCCCGAGGAGGCCGACGGTGCGCGTACCGTGCGAGCCCTGCCAGCGCGCCGAGGCGACCCAGCTAGCCTCGGGGGGAGTGGCACGCGTTCTTGTGGTGGACAACTACGACTCCTTCGTCTACAACCTCGTCCAGTACCTCGGCCAGCTCGGTGCCGACCTGGTCGTCCACCGCAACGACGTCATCGACGCCGAAGGGATCGCGACCCTCGGCCCCGACGGGATCCTGATCTCGCCGGGGCCGGGCCGGCCGGAGGACGCCGGGGTGAGCCTTGCGGCGATCCGGCTTGCCGCAGGGAAGGTGCCGGTGCTCGGAGTGTGCCTGGGCCATCAGGCGATCGCCGCCGCCTTCGGCGGCTCGGTTGTGCGCTCGGGGGTCATGCACGGCAAGACGTCGACCGTCAGCCATGATGGCAAGGGGGTCTTCGTCGGCCTGCCCCAACCGCTACGGGCCACGCGCTACCACTCCTTGGTGGTAGCCGACGAGGGCTTCCCGGCCGCGTTGGAGGTCACCGCCAGATCCGAAGACGGGACGATAATGGCTCTCCGCCATCGCGGGCCCGGCGCACCCCTCGAGGGAGTGCAGTTCCACCCGGAGTCGATCCTGACCGAGCACGGCCAGCGCATGGTGGCCAACTGGTTGGCAGCGTGTGTCCATTGGGCACCCATCACCGGCTTCACCTCGACTGCAGCGGCAAGGCCAGATCAGGACCCACCCGGACCCAGCGCCACGCGGGACCGAGAGATCACCCCAGACGCTCGATGACGACTGCGTTGGCCAGCCCCCCGCCCTCGCACATGGTGAGCAGTCCCCAGCGGCCCTTGGTGCGCTCGAGCTCGTGCAAGAGAGTCGCCGTCAGCCTGGTCCCCGAAGCCCCAAGTGGGTGGCCCAGAGCGATTGCTCCCCCGTTGACGTTGACCCTGTCCATGTCAGGATGGTGCTCGGCGGCCCAGGCGAGCACTACCGAGGCGAAAGCTTCGTTGACCTCGATCAAATCCATGTCATCGAGACCGATTCCTGCCCGATCCAGCACCTTGGTCGTGGCGAGGATCGGACCACTCAACATGGTGACCGGGTCGACTCCTGCAAGCGCAAAGGCGTGGAACCGAGCACGTGGGGTGAGCCCAAGAGACACCGCCTTCTCCTCGCTCATCACGAGCGCCGCCGACGCACCGTCGGTGATCTGCGACGAGTTCCCGGCAGTTACCTTCCCGTCGGGCTTGAACGCCGGCCGGAGGGACGCAAGGGACTCAGCGGTGGTACCGGGGCGGATGCCGTCGTCACTGTCGACCAGTTCTCCACCCTCTTCGACCGCACCACTCTCTCTGTCCCTCAGTCTTGCCCGAACAGCGATGATCTCCTGCGCAAAGCGGCCCTCCTCGGTGGCCCGAGCCGCCAACTGCTGGCTGCGAGCACCATAGACATCAAGATCCTCGCGCGTAAGGGACCAACGGTCGGCGATCAGCTCGGCCGAGATCCCTTGAGGAACCAAGCCACCGACCTCCCGATAGCGGTCCTCCACTCGCGGCCCGAACGGGCGCCCTACCTTCGCAACCGAGAGACTGGCACCCATCGGGACGAGGCTCATGACCTCGACTCCCGCGGCGATCACCACGTCATAGGCTCCAGCGA